>NZ_JACBXC010000700.1 GCF_013870535.1 Streptomyces phytophilus
GGGCGCTGCCGCCGGACCAGGTGGTCGAGGTGCAGCTGCCGGTGGACCACTCCGCCCTCTCCGACGCCCGCGACCTGGTGCGCCGGCGGCTCACCGACTGGGGGCTGCGGGAACTGACGCTGCCCACCGAGCTGATCGTCAGCGAACTGCTCGCCAACGCGGTCCGGCACGCCCCCGGCCCCATCGGGCTCAAGCTCATCCTCCAGTCGGTACTGACCTGCGAGGTCACCGACACCAGCCATGTGGCGCCGCATCTGCGGCACGCCACGAGCAACGACGAGGGCGGGCGGGGGCTGTTCCTCGTCGCCCAGCTGGCTCACCGCTGGGGTGTGCGCTACACGCCGCGCGGCAAGGTCGTCTGGACCGAGCAGGAGATCCCGGGCAGTTGAGCAGCCGTGTGAGCTGACTCACACCGCCGCTCGTCCGTGTCACATTCGCCTCCCTGTTGCTGTCATTAGAAGTGAGTGCACCAGGGAGGCAGGAGCAACCGTATGTCCGTAACCCAGACGGAAGGCTCGTCGCAGGGTGCGATGGGCGCCCGTCGGCCCACCCGGGCATCCTCCGGCGAGCGGTTCGCGGACTGGGCCGACAGCCGGCTCGGACTGCACGGCGGCGGACGCAAGTACACCAGGAAGGTCTTCCCGGACCACTGGTCGTTCCTGCTGGGTGAGATCGCGCTCTACAGCTTCATCGTCGTCCTGCTCACCGGCGTCTATCTGACGCTGTGGTTCAACCCCTCGATGAACGAGGTCGTGTACGAGGGCTCGTACGGGCCGATGAACGGCGTGCGGATGTCCGAGGCGTACGCCTCCACGCTGGACATCTCGTTCGACGTGCGCGGCGGTCTGCTGGTGCGCCAGATCCACCACTGGGGCGCGCTGATCTTCGTCATCGCGATGTTCGTGCACATGATGCGGCACTTCTTCACCGGCTCGTTCCGCAAGCCGCGCGAGCTCAACTGGCTGTTCGGCTGGGTGATGCTGTTCACCGCCCTCTTCGAGGGCCTCCTCGGGTACTCGCTCCCCGACGACCTGCTCTCCGGCACGGGCCTGCGCTTCGTGGAAGGCGCCACGCTCTCCACCCCGCTGATCGGGACGTACCTGTCGTTCTTCCTCTTCGGCGACGAGTTCCCCGGGCACGAGATCATTCCACGCCTGTACTCCCTGCACATCCTGGTGCTGCCCGCACTGATGGTCGCGCTGGTCGTGGTGCACCTGATCCTGGTCTTCTACCACAAGCACACGCAGTGGGGCGGCCCCGGCAAGACGGAGAAGAACGTCGTCGGCGCGCCCTTCATGCCGGTGTACGTGGCCAAGGCCGGCGGGTTCTTCTTCCTGGTCTTCGGCGTCATCACCGTCATCGCGGCGATCGCGACCATCAACCCGATCTGGAACGTGGGACCCTACCGACCAGACCAAGTGTCGACGGGCGCGCAACCGGACTGGTATCTGGGCTTCGCCGAGGGCATGGTGCGCGTCATGCCGGGCTGGGAGATCAACGCCTGGGGCCACACCCTCGCACTCGGGGTGTTCATCCCCATCACCCTCTTCCCACTCATGTTCGTCGCCATCGGCGCGTATCCGTTCATCGAGGCGTGGATCACGGGCGACAAACGCGAGCACCACCTGCTGCAGCGGCCGCGCAACGTGCCCGTGCGGACGGCGCTCGGCACCACCTGGCTCTCGCTGTACGTGCTGTTCCTCATCGGCGGCGGCAACGACATCTTCGCCACGCACTTCAACATCTCGGTCAACAACGTCACCTGGGCGCTGCGGATCGGTGTGTTCGTGGTGCCGGTGCTCACCTTCATCGTCACCAAGCGGATCTGCCTGGCGCTGCAGCGGCGCGATCGCGACAAGGTGCTGCACGGCCGCGAGACCGGCATGATCAAGCGGCTGCCGCACGGCGAGTACATCGAGGTGCACGAGCCGCTGTCGCAGGCCGAGCTGCACAAGCTCACCTCGCACGAGCAGCCGCAGCCCTACGAACTGCCCCCGGCCGTCGACGCCAACGGCGTCCGCCGGCCGCCGGTGAGCGTCGCGAACCGGGTGCGGGCCAGGCTGTCGCACAGCATGTTCGGGCCGCACACGCAGATCCCGAAGCCGACCGCCGAGGAGTACCGCGCGGTCGCACACGACCACGAGCACACGGAGCTGCCGGCCGGCAGCGGACCGCACGAGCTCGAATCCGCGGACGAGGGCCCGGGCGGCCCCTCGTCCGGATGAGGTACGGCCCCCCGACGGCCCTCATCCGGGACTGAGGCAGGCCCCCGACCGGGTGGGGCGCGGACCCCCGACCGCGCCCCACCCGACTTTTTTGGTTAGGCTACCCTAAGTTTCTTCGAGCGAGGGGTGGCGACGGCGTTGAGCATCGAGGTGTACCGGGACTCCTGGGGCATCCCCCACATCCGCGCCGCCGACCCCCGCGAACTCGCCTACGCCCAGGGCCGCAACGCCGCCTTCGACCGCGCCTGGCAGCTGGAGACCGAGCGGCACCGCGCCGCCGGCACCTCCGCCGCGTTCCTGGGCGGGGATGCCCTCGACTGGGACCTCTTCGCCCGCCGCGTCCGGCTGGACGACACCGCGCGCCGCTGCTTCCGGCAGCTGGCCGAGGAGGAGCGCGAGACCGCCGGCTGGGTGTCGTCGTACGTCGACGGGGTCAACGCCGGGCTCGCCGAAGGCGCCGCGCGGGCCCCGGAGTTCGCGGCCACCGGCCTCACGCCGGGCCGCTGGTCGCCCTGGACGCCGCTGGCCGTGTGGCTGTCCACCCACATCCTCTTCGCCGGCTTCCCGGCCAAGCTGTGGCGCCGGCTGGTCCAGGAGCGGCTGGGCGCCGGGGCGGTGGAGCTGTTCGCCACCGACGGTCCTGGCACCGCGGGCAGCAACGGCTGGCTCGTGTCCGGCGAGCGGACCGCCGGCGGCGGCGCGCTGATCGCCGGGGACCCGCACCGGTTCATCGAACTCCCCGGCGTCTACCAGCAGATCCACCTGGCCTGCCCGGAGTACGACGTCGTCGGCTTCGCCGTGCCGGGCGTCCCCGGGCTGCCGCACTTCGGGCACACCGGCGGCGTCGCCTGGGCCATCACCAATGCCATGGCCGACTACCAGGACCTCTACCGCGAGCGGCTGCGCCGCCGCGCGGGGGGCGTCGAGGCGCTGGGCCCGGACGGCTGGGA
>NZ_JACBXC010000701.1 GCF_013870535.1 Streptomyces phytophilus
GACCACGAACGTGTCTCTCTCCGCCGACGACGCCCGCCGTATCGCCCTGCGCGCCCAGGGGCTGCTCGGCGCGCCCGACCGCCGCGCCGGGGCCCGCGGTGTGCTGCGGCGGCTCGGTGCGGTGCAGTTGGACACGATCTCGGTGCTCGCCCGGTCGCACGAGCTGGTGCCGTACGCGCGCCTGGGCGCGATCGGCCGCGAGGCGGTGGAGTCGGCGTACTGGTCGGGGACGACCGCCTTCGAGTACTGGTCGCATGCCGCGTGCGTCCTGCCCATCGAGGAGTGGCCGCTGTTCGCCTTCCGCCGCCGGGATCACCGCGCCCGCGGCTACCGCTGGCACCGACTGCGGGACCCGGCCGGCTCCCGCGCCGCCGTCCTGGACCGGCTGCGCGCGGACGGCCCGCTGACCTCCACGGACCTGGGCGGGGCGAAGAACGGCGGCCCCTGGTGGGACTGGTCGGAGACGAAGATCGCGGTGGAGACGCTGCTCGACGCCGGCGAGGTGGTCGTCACGGCCCGCCGCGGCTGGAAGCGGGTGTACGACCTGGCGGAACGCGCCGTCCCCGACGCCCTGTTCCACGACGACCTGGCGGACGAGGAGTGCCTGCGCCGGCTCGTCGCCCAGGCGGGCCGGGCGCTCGGCGTGGGCACCCGCGCGGACCTGGCTGATTATCACCGTCTCAAGGGGGAGCAGGTCGCCTCCGTCGTGGGCGACACGGAGCTGGTCGAGGTGGAGGTCGAGGGCTGGGGCAAGCCGGCGTGGGCCGACCCGGAAGCCCTGGCAGACGCCCCGCGGGGACGGCACAGGACGACGCTGCTCTCCCCGTTCGACTCCCTGATCTGGGACCGTCCGCGTACGGAGCGGATCTTCGGACTGACGCACCGGCTGGAGGCGTACGTGCCCAAGCCCCGGCGGATACACGGGTATTTCGCCATGCCGGTGCTCGCCGGCGGCAGGCTCGTCGGCCGGGTCGACCCGGGGCGCGAGGGGAGCACGCTCGTGGCCCGCCAGGTGACGCTGGGTGCCGACCGGCCGAACGGCGTCACGCCGGCGAAGGCCGTGGAGCCCACGGCGGCGGCGCTGGCGGAGGCGGCGAGCTGGGTCGGTGCGCAGTCGGTGCGGGTGGAGCGTGTCAGCCCGCCGGAGCTGCACACGCCGCTCGCACGTGCGGCGGAGAAGGCCGTGGCCGCGGGCTGATCCGCGAAACACCGACGCCCCGCGGCACACACGTGCGGCGTGACTCCGGGCGCCGCCGCGGTGCCCGCGGGCCGTCAGCGGATTTCGAGGATCTTCTCGCGCATCGCGTAGACGACGGCCTCCATCCGGGAGTGCAGCTGCAGCTTCTCCAGGATGTTGCGCACGTGGTTCTTCACCGTGTTCTCGCTGATGAACAGCTCTTTGGCGATGTCGCGGTTGTTCATCCCGGTGGCCACGAGCTTGAGCACTTCCAGCTCCCGGTCGGTCAGCCGCGGGGCGGGCACGAGCCGCCGCTCGTCGGTGCGCTGGATCATCGACTTGAATTCGGTCAGCAGCTTCGACGCCATCGACGGGCTGATCTGCGACTGCCCGTCCGCCACGGCGCGGATCGCGGCGGAGACCTCGTCCGTGGAGATCTCCTTGAGGAGGTAGCCGGTCGCGCCCGCCTTGATCGCGTCGTAGAGGTCGGCTTCCTCGTCGCTGATCGTCAGCATGATGATCTTCGCGCTCGGGGCGACTTCCTTGATGGCCGTGCACGCCTCGATGCCGCTGCGCCGCGGCATCCGGATGTCCATCAGCACGATGTCCGGAAGGAGGTCGGCGGCCTTGTCCACGGCCTCGGCGCCGTCACCGGCCTCGCCGACGACCTGGATGTCCTCCTCCTGCGCGAGGACGATCTCCAAGCCGCGGCGGAAGAGCTCATGGTCGTCCACGACGAGGACCCGGATCGGCTCCTCCCGGGGACCGACCGATGCCTTCGGCTCACCTGCTCCGCTCAGCTCGAACTCCGCCACGCTTGCCCCCAGGCACCGATTTGCCGTGCGCGCACATGATTTCACGATCGGGCGGCGGGGTGACGCCCCCGCCGCCCGCCTACCGTCGCCTTTCAGCCGCCCAATGCGCCCCCCGCGCCGTCGGGCATCGACTCCTCGATCGGATACGGGTCGAGGTGGATCACGCCATAGTCATATGCGTGCCTGCGGTAGACAACGCTGGGCAGTTTCTTGTCCGAGTCGACGAAGAGATAGAAGTCGTGCCCGACGAGTTCCATCTCGTACAGCGCCTGGTCCAGCGTCATCGGCGGGGCGGCGTGCGTCTTCTCGCGCACCACCAGCGGGCCGTCTCCGTCCACCACCAGCGGGCCGCGGCGAAGAGGCCGAGAGCCGTTCTGCAGCGCCTCGCTCTCCGCCGTCGTCTCCATGGACGGGGTCGTCAGCTCCCCGTCGTCGGTGAGCAGCGCCGCGTGCGCGACGACATCGCCCACCTCGGCGGCGGTCCTGCGGTCCTTCCCGGGCCGCCTCGTCTTGCGCTTGTCGTGCTGCTTGCGCAGCCTCGCCTCCAGCTTGGCCGTCGCCAGGTCCAGGGCTGCGTACGGGTCGGCCGCGGCCGCCTCGGCGCGCACCACGGGCCCCCGGGAGTGAACTGTGATCTCCACCCGGTCGCAGCGGTCGGCCAGCCGCGGGTTGTGCTCCTTGGACACCTCGACATCAAGGCTCATCACCTTGCCGTCGAACTTCTGGATCTTGTCCAGCTTCAGCTTCTCGGCCACATGCCGACGAAACCGCTCGGGAACCTCGGTCTTGCGGCCCTTGACGACGATGTCCACGCAGAACTCCGTTCTGGAGCGGCTCCGCGTACCGCTGAGCTGACGGGCGAAGCCGGTCCCTTGGTGCGCTGGGGCTCCGGTGGTTGCCGGAGCCTCGGGGTTCTTTGCCGCCGGACTCTCCTCACGGGAGGACCGGCTTTCACCTCCTCCTCCCCCACCGACAAGATCGACACCCCATCGGATCCAGCGGATTCGGCCCATCCACTGTCCTCACACCCTCCTCACAATCGAACATAGCTCGCCTGAGATGCCGCGGCACCCCCTGAGGCGGATGTGGTCCGATCAGGTGCTTCTACCTCCTTTCTACCTGCGGAAACGTAAGATGGAAGTCAAGGTCGCGAACACCCGCGACCGGCTTCGAACG
>NZ_JACBXC010000702.1 GCF_013870535.1 Streptomyces phytophilus
CATCGGCTCGGTCAACGCCGAACGCCACTACGGCGAGCACGCGTACAGCGCCGCCAAGGCCGCGCTCGTCTCCCTCACCCGCACCCTGGCCGTGGAGAGCGCGGAACGCGGGGTGCGCGTGAACCTCGTCGAGCCCGGCACGGTGCGCACCGCCGTCTGGGAGAACCGGCCCGAGGTCCTGGCCCGGGTCGTCGAGCACTACCCCCTGGGCCGCGTCGGCGAGCCCGACGACATCGCGGCCGCGGTGGCGTTCCTCGCCTCCCGCGACGCGGCGTGGATCACCGGCGTCAGCCTGCCGGTGGACGGCGGGCTGCTGGCGAGCCACCTCGCGATGTCCCGCGGCATCGCGGGCGACGGGTCCTGACCTCGGGCAAGCAGGCAGGCAAGCAGGAGGGCGGCGGTGACGGCGGGCTCCCGCTCGGCTACGTTGTGGGCCGCGCACCCGATCCGGAAGGTGGAGTTCATGTCAGAGGAAACCTTCGACGACGGCGCGCGGCAGGTGGTCGTCGACACGTCCGTGCCGCACTCGGCGAGGATCTTCAACTACTGGATCGGCGGCAAGGACAACTACGAGCCGGACCGCACCGCCAGCGCCCGGTTCCAGCAGGTCTTCCCGGAGATCGTCGATCTCGCCCGCAGCGGGCGGCAGTTCCTCCGCCGGGTCGTCGGCCACCTGGCGGGGGAGGCGGGCGTACGGCAGTTCCTGGACATCGGCACCGGACTGCCCACCGCGGACAACACCCACGAGGTGGCCCAGCGCATCGCCCCCGAGTCCCGCATCGTCTACGTCGACAACGACAAGCTCGTCCTCGCCCACGCCCGCGGCCTGCTCACCAGCACCCGCGAGGGCACGACCGCGTACATCGACGCCGACGTCGAGGACCCCGGGGCGATACTCGCGGGCGCGGCGCGCACCCTGGACCTCGACCGGCCGGTCGCCGTGATCCTCATGGGCATCCTGGCCCACGTCGACGGCTACGAGCAGGCCCGGTCGGTGGTGCGGCGGCTGATGGACCCGCTGCCGCCGGGCAGTTACCTGGCGATACGCGACGGCGTCGAGGGGAACGAGAAGTACAGCCGCGCGATCGCCGGCTACAACGCCACCGGCGCCGTGCCGTACCACCTGCGCAGCGCCGAGCAGATCGCCGGCTACCTCGACGGCCTGGAGCCGGTCGAGCCCGGCGTGGTGTCCTGCCCGCTGTGGCGGCCCGAGCCGGTGGAGGTCGGCAGCCCCGTGGAGATGGCGGTCCTGGGCGGCCTCGGCCGGAAGCCGTAGACCGCAACGCGCCACCGTGGCGCATTGCCGCCCCGGGCAGGTCCGCCGCTCGCAAAGATCGGGCCAAGGTGCGCTTTTGCCGCCTGTGGCGGACTACCCTTCGCCGGGTAGCGTGAGTCTTGGTGGCGACGGACCATCGCCTGCGGAGGACCCGATGACGGTGCCCATGGCGGCAGTGCACGACCAGGAGATCCCGCTCGCCGGGGAGCACGAGCGCGGCGGACGGCCCGTCTGCAGGTCCGTCCTCGGCTCCCGGCTGCGCCGGCTCCGCCAGGACCGCGGCATCAAGTTGCAGGCGGCGGCCCGCCAGATCGGCGCCTCCGTCGCCAAGCTGTGCCGGCTGGAGCTGGGCCAGGGCGGCTGCAAGGACCACGACGTCTCGGCGCTGCTCGACTTCTACGGCGTCGTCGACGAGGCCGAGCTCGACGAGTACGCGGCGCTGACCCGCGGCGCCAACGCGCCGAGCTGGTGGCAGGAGTACAGCGACCTGATACCCAGTCAGGCGGAGACCCACCTCGGCCTGGAGGAGGCCGCCACCGTCATCCGCAGCTACCAGTCCCAGCGCATCCCGGACCTGCTGCAGACCGCCGCGTACGCCCGCGCCGTCACCCAGCTCGGCTTCCCGCGGGACCCGGTGCAGACGGTGGAGCGCCGCCTGCACCTGCTCGAACGCCGCCAGCAGGCCCTCACCCGCGCGGACCCGCCGCGCTGCTGGGTGTTGCTCGACGAGGCGGCGCTGCGGCGCTCGGTCGGCGCCCCGGGCGTGATGGAGGGCCAGTTGCAGCACCTGCTCCGGCTGCATCTCGAACACCCCACGATCACGCTGGACGTGGTGCCGCTGGCGGCCGGCGGCACGGCGGCGGTGGCGCAGTCCCTGACGATGCTGCGGTTCGCCGAGCCCGAACTCCCGGACGTGGTCTGCCTGGACCAGCTCACCGGCACCGTGCGCATCGACAAGCCGGGCGAGGTCGACCGCTACCGCCTGGCGCTGGACAACCTCGCCGCGGCCACCAGCACCAGCACCGACGCCGCCGAGTTCCTGACCCGCCTGCTGCACGGCCACTGACGGCGGCGGGTGCGCCGCGCCGCACCCGGCCGCGTGCGCAACCCGGGCGGGCTGTGCCTCCGTACCGCACCGATTCCTTTTCCCGGGGGCGGCGGTCATACGGGCAGACACCCGAGACCCGGAGCGCCGCCCATGCCCGTCCCCTCCGCCCCCCTCGCCGACCCGCCGCACGCCCCGCGCGCGGGAGCGCGGCAGTGGCTCGCGCTCGCGGTCCTCGTGCTCGCCGGGCTGATCCTGTCCCTCGACTTCACCGGCTTGTACCTGGCCCTGCCCGCACTCGCCGCGGACCTCGGCGCCTCCGGCCCCCAGACACTGTGGATCCTCGACATCTACGGCTTCCTCCTCGCCGGCTTCCTCGTCACCATGGGCGCGGTCGGCGACCGCGTCGGCCGGCGGCGGCTGCTGCTGACCGGCGCGGCGGCGTTCGCCGCGGCGTCGGTCGCGGCGGCCTTCGCGACCAGCCCCGCGATGCTCATCGCCGCCCGCGCGCTGCTGGGCGTCGCCGGGGCGACGTTCGTGCCGTCCGCGATGGCGATGATCGGGGTGCTGTTCCCCGATCCGCGGCAGCGGGCGCTGGCGTTCGCGTTCTGGATGGCCGGGTTCCAGGGCGGCATGGCCCTCGGGCCGGTGGTCGGCGGCCTGCTGCTGTCCGCGTTCTGGTGGGGCTCGGTGTTCCTCCCGGGGCTGCCGGTGATGGCGCTCCTGCTGGTGCTCGGGCCGCGGATCCTCCCGGACCCGCCGCGCGTGGCGAAGGACGGCGCCCGCGTCGACGTCCTGTCCGCCGCGATGTCGCTGGCCGCCGTGCTGCTCGCGGT
>NZ_JACBXC010000703.1 GCF_013870535.1 Streptomyces phytophilus
GCCTCGACGACGTTGGTGACGGTGACGACGGTGTACGTCCCGGCCCGCGCGAAGGCGTCGAGCACGGCCGGCTCGGGGCAGCCGAAGGTGAACGACACGAGCGCCACCGGCTCGTCCAGGAGTATGGCCACCTTGGCGTCGAAGGCGTCGTCCGTGCCGCCCTCGGCGTCGCCCAGCTCCGTGCCGTACCACTCGGCCTCGCCGGCCAACTGCTCGGCGTACGCCTCGATCTGGGCGGGGTCCGGCGGCGCGGGCGGCTGGGGCAGGAACAGGTTCACGCCGAAGGGCCGGTCGGTGACGGCCCGCAGATGGCGGATCTCCTCGTACATCGCCTCGGGCGTCTTGTACCCGGCGGCGAGGAACCCCAGGCCGCCGCCCTCCAGCACCCCGGCGGCGAGCTGCGGGCAGGATGCGCCACCCGCCATGGGCGCCTGCACGATCGGGAAGGTGAACAGATCGTTCAGCTCGGTGGGCATGAGCTCATCCTGTCACGCAGGTCGGACACCGGCGGCCCGCGCCGGATCATGGAATCCGCACGTCTTCACGCACCTGGGGACGGTGTACGTCCCATCCACCACACCCGTCGCACAGGCCGCACCGCGGCGGCCCGGCGACGTCCGTCAGGAACCCGGCTAGCGTCCGCTCCAGGCGTCCTTCAGCCGCGAGAACAGCCCCTGCTGGCCCGGTTTGAACTGGCCCAGCGGGCGCTCCTCGCCGCGCAGCTGGGCGAGTTGGCGCAGGAGCCGCTCCTGCTCCGGATCCAGCTTCTGCGGCGTCTCCACCTCGACGTGCACGATCAGGTCGCCCCGGCCGCCGCCGCGCAGATGCGTCACGCCGTGCTGGTGCAGCGGAATCGACTGCCCCGACTGCGTACCGGGACGGATGTCGACCTCCTCCAGGCCGTCGAGCGTCTCCAGATTGACCTTCGTGCCCAGTGACGCCGCCGTCATCGGGATCGTCACCGTGCAGTGCAGATCGTCGCCCCGGCGCTGGAAGATCAGGTGCGGCAGCTCGCGGATCTCCACGTACAGGTCGCCCGCCGGGCCGCCGCCCGGGCCGACCTCGCCCTCGCCCGCGTGCTGGATGCGGGTGCCGGTGTCGACGCCCGCGGGGATCTTGACCGTGAGCGTACGCCGCGAGCGCACCCGGCCGTCGCCCGCGCACTCCGGGCACGGGGTGGGCACCACCGTGCCGAAGCCCTGGCACTGCGGGCACGGCCTGGAGGTCATGACCTGGCCCAGGAAGGACCGGGTGACCTGCGAGACCTCGCCGCGGCCGCGGCACATGTCGCACGTCTGCGCCGACGTACCGGGCGCCGCGCCCTCGCCGTTGCAGGTGCCGCAGACCACCGCGGTGTCGACCTGGATCTCCTTGGTGGCGCCGAACGCCGCCTCCTCCAGCTCGATTTCGAGCCGGATCATGGCGTCCTGGCCGCGGCGCGTGCGCGAGCGCGGCCCGCGCTGCCCGGCCTGGCCGAAGAAGGCGTCCATGATGTCGGAGAGGTTGCCGAAGCCGCCTGCGCCGAAGCCGCCGGCCGCGGCGCCGTTCTGCGACAGCGGGTCCCCGCCGAGGTCGTAGACCTGCTTCTTCTGCGGGTCCGACAGCACCTCGTAGGCGGCGTTGATCTCCTTGAACCGCTCCTGGGTCTTCGGATCCGGGTTCACGTCCGGGTGCAGCTCGCGGGCGAGCCTGCGGAACGCCTTCTTGATCTCTTCCTGCGACGCGTCACGTCCGACGCCGAGGACCGCGTAGTAGTCCGTGGCCACTTATGACTCCGCCAGGATCTGTCCGACGTACCGTGCCACTGCGCGTACCGCTCCCATCGTTCCGGGGTAGTCCATGCGGGTAGGTCCGACCACGCCGAGCTTGGCGACGGCTTCGCCGGTGTCGCCGCCAGAACCGTATCCGACGGAGACGACCGAGGTGGAGGTGAGCCCCTCATGGTCGTTCTCATGACCGATACGCACCGTCATGCCCGGTTCCTTCGCCTCGCCGAGCAGCCGCAGGAGCACCACCTGCTCCTCCAGCGCCTCCAGCACGGGCCGGATGGTGAGCGGGAAGTCGTGGTCGAAGCGGGTGAGGTTGGCGGTGCCGCCGATCATCAGCCGCTCCTCGATCTCCTCCACCAGCGTCTCCAGCAGCACCGACAGCACGGTCTGCACCGTGCCGCGGTCGTCCGCGGGGAAGGAGTCGGCGAGATCCGCCACCAGCCGCGGCACGTCGCCGAAGCGGCGGCCGACGACCCTGCTGTTGAGCCGGGCGCGCAGGTCGGCCAGGGAGTCCTCGCTGAACGGCGCCGGGCAGTCGATCATCCGCTGCTCGACCCGGCCGGTGTCGGTGATGAGCACGAGCATGACGCGCGCCGGGGCGAGTTGGAGCAGCTCGACGTGGCGCACGGTCGAGCGGGTCAGCGACGGGTACTGCACCACCGCCACCTGCCGCGTCAGCTGCGCCAGCAGCCGCACCGTGCGCCCCACGACGTCGTCGAGGTCGACGGCGCCGGACAGGAAGTTCTGGATCGCCCGCCGCTCGGCCGCGCTCAGCGGCTTGACGTCGGCGAGCTTGTCGACGAACAGCCGGTAGCCCTTGTCGGTGGGGATGCGGCCGGCGCTGGTGTGCGGCTGGGCGATGAACCCCTCGTCCTCCAGGGCGGCCATGTCGTTACGCACAGTCGCCGGGGAGACACCGAGGTGATGCCGCTCCGTGAGCGCCTTGGAACCGACCGGCTCCTCCGT
The DNA here is from genome assembly GCF_013870535.1 of Streptomyces phytophilus. Classification (GTDB taxonomy): domain Bacteria; phylum Actinomycetota; class Actinomycetes; order Streptomycetales; family Streptomycetaceae; genus Streptomyces; species Streptomyces phytophilus. Next base: position 2,736 of record NZ_JACBXC010000703.1, read on the forward strand.
GCCCACGTAGTCCTGGACGATGGCGCGCAGCACTTCGAGCCGACGCTCGCTGAGCATGCTGCCCACCTCCACACTCGGTTCCGTCCGGTCGTTCCGCCGCTGGCACTCGACGGCGGGGAGTGCCAGGGTTCCGGGCCAGTGTACGGCCGGGTAGGGCAGCTCGGGCAAGGTGGCCCGTTACGTTATAGCGTCGGGGAATGGGTGGCGGTTGGGAAGAGCTGGCCCCGGATGTCGTACGGCGCCGGCTGCCCCGCTGGGACGCGACGGCGGGCGCGGTGGGCTCGGCGGAAGGCGTGCTGCTCGTGGACACGGGCGCCTCGCTGCGTCAGGGCGCGGAGCTGCGCCGGGCCGTACGGGACCGCTTCGGCCGCCCCGTGACGCACATCGCGCTCACGCATCCGCACTTCGACCACGT
>NZ_JACBXC010000704.1 GCF_013870535.1 Streptomyces phytophilus
GCGGTCCTGGGCGGGGGCCCGCCACAGGTGGCAGATGGCCAGCGCCAGCGCGTCGGCGGCGTCGGCCGGCTTCGGCGGGGCGTCGAGCCGCAGCAGCCGGGTGACCATGGCACCGACCTGCGCCTTGTCGGCCCGGCCCGAGCCGGTGACGGCGGCCTTGACCTCGCTGGGGGTGTGCAGCGCGACGGGCAGGCCGCGGCGGGCGGCGCAGAGGATGGCGACGGCGCTGGCCTGGGCGGTGCCCATGACGGTGCGGACGTTGTGCTGGCTGAAGACGCGCTCGACGGCGACGGCCTCCGGCACGTGCGCGTCGAGCCACTCCTCGACGCCGCGCTCGATGAGCAGCAGCCGCTCGGCGGTCGGGGCGTCGGAAGAGGTGCGCACGACGCCGACGGCGACCATCCGCAGCGCCCGGCCGGGCGCTCCGTCCACGACGCCCACGCCGCACCGCGTCAGCCCCGGGTCCACTCCGAGCACCCGCACCCGCCGCCCCCTCTCGTCCGCCCGCATACGTGTGTGCAGGCTACCGGCCGGCACCGACACCGCAGCCGAAGGGCCCGCCGGATGTCGCCATCCTGCGGGCCCGTCACGGCGTGCGCGTACGGCTCAGGCGGTGGCCTTCTCCATGACCTCGTCGGAGACGTCGAAGTTGGCGAAGACGTTCTGGACGTCGTCGCTGTCCTCCAGGGCGTCGATGAGCCGGAAGATCTTGCGGGCGCCCTCCTCGTCCAGCTCCACCTGCATGGTGGGGACGAAGTTCGCCTCGGCCGAGTCGTAGTCGATCCCGGCGTCCTGCAGCGCGGTGCGGACCGCGACCATGTCGCCGGCCTCGCTGAGCACCTCGAAGGACTCGCCCAGGTCGTTGACCTCCTCGGCGCCGGCGTCCAGCACCGCGGCGAGCACGTCGTCCTCGGCCGGCCCGCCCTTGGGGACGATCACCACGCCCTTGCGGTTGAACAGGTACGACACGGAGCCGGGGTCGGCCATGGAGCCGCCGTTGCGGGTCATGGCGACGCGGACGTCGGAGGCGGCGCGGTTGCGGTTGTCCGTCAGGCACTCGATGAGGACGGCCACGCCGTTGGGCCCGTAGCCCTCGTACATGATCGTCTCGTACTCGGCGCCGCCCGCTTCGAGACCGGCGCCGCGCTTGACGGCGCTGTCGATGTTCTTGTTCGGGACGGACTGCTTCTTGGCCTTCTGGATCGCGTCGTACAGCGTGGGATTTCCGTCGGGGTCCGATCCCCCCTGCCGCGCCGCGACCTCGACGTTCTTGATCAGCTTGGCGAAGAGCTTTCCTCGCTTGGCATCGATCACGGCCTTCTTGTGCTTGGTGGTTGCCCACTTAGAGTGGCCGGACACAGCCCCGCTCCATTCCGCGTTCCGCGCATTCGACTAACCGGCAACGAACTCGTCGATCCTACCGGTGCCGGTCAGCCCGCCCGGCGCACCATATCGGCGAAGAGAGCGTGCACGCGGTGGTCCCCGGTGAGTTCGGGATGGAACGACGTGGCCAGCAGCGGACCCTGCCGGACGGCGACGGGGTGCCCGCCGACCTCCGCCAGCCGCTCCACCCCCGCGCCGGTGGACTCCACCCACGGCGCCCGGATGAAGACGCCGTGCACCGGGCCGCCGGGGACGCCGGCGACCTCCAGCGGCACCTCGAACGACTCGTTCTGGCGGCCGAAGGCGTTGCGCCGCACGATCATGTCGATGCCGCCGACGGTCTCCTGGCCGGAGCGCGGGTCGAGGATCTTGTCGGCCAGCATGATCATGCCGGCGCAGGAGCCGTACGCGGGCATGCCCGCCCGCACCCGCTCGCGCAGCGGCTCCAGCAGCCCGAAGGCGACGGCGAGCTTGGACATCGTGGTGGACTCGCCGCCCGGGACGACCAGGCCGGACACCTCCGCCAGCTCCGCCGGCCGGCGCACCGGCACGGCGCTCGCGCCGGCCGCGGCGAGGGCCGCCAGGTGCTCGCGTACGTCGCCCTGGAGGGCGAGCACGCCGATGGCGGGGGTGTCCACGGGGGTCGTCCTCACCAGCCCCGGCCGGCGTAGCGCTCGGAGTCGTCCAGGGTGTCGAGGTTGATGCCGACCATGGCCTCGCCCAGGTTGCGGGAGGCGTCCGCGACGACCTTCGGGTCGTCGTAGAAGGTGGTGGCCTTGACGATGGCGGAGGCGCGCTTGGCCGGGTCGCCGGACTTGAAGATGCCGGAGCCGACGAAGACGCCCTCGGCGCCGAGCTGGCGCATCAGCGCGGCGTCGGCGGGGGTGGCGACGCCGCCGGCGGAGAACAGCACGACGGGCAGCTTGCCGAGCCGGGCCACCTCGGCGACCAGCTCGTACGGGGCGCGCAGCTCCTTGGCCGCGGCGTACAGCTCGTGGTTGTCCAGGCCGCGCAGGGCGCCGATCCCGTTCTTGATCTGGCGCAGGTGGCGGACGGCCTCGACGACGTTCCCGGTGCCGGCCTCGCCCTTGGAGCGGATCATGGCCGCGCCCTCGGCGATCCGGCGCAGGGCCTCGCCCAGGTTGGTGGCGCCGCAGACGAAGGGGGTGGTGAAGGCCCACTTGTCGGAGTGGTTGACCTCGTCGGCGGGGGTGAGCACCTCGGACTCGTCGACGTAGTCGACGCCGAGCGCCTGGAGGATCTGGGCCTCGACGAAGTGGCCGATGCGGGACTTGGCCATCACGGGGATGGAGACGGCCTCGATGATGCCCTCGATCATGTCGGGGTCCGACATGCGCGCCACGCCGCCGTCCTTGCGGATGTCGGCGGGCACCCGCTCCAGGGCCATCACCGCGACGGCGCCCGCGTCCTCGGCGATCTTCGCCTGCTCGGGCGTGACGACGTCCATGATCACGCCGCCCTTGAGCTGCTCGGCCATGCCGCGCTTGACGCGTGCGGTGCCGGTCTCGGGTGCCGACGACTGGGGGGCGGAGCTGGGCGTGCTGGACACGGTGGAACCTCGCTCGGTGATGTGGGTGCGGTGTGGGTGTGTGGGTGGCGTACGGTGCACCGCTTCCATCGTAAACACGTTCGGACGACGGGCCGAATGTGCGCCACGGTCAAGGAAACCCCAGGCGGGAGGGGTCGGGAAAGAGCCAATCGGCAAGCTGTGGCCGCCGAGCCGCCCGCGCCGCCCGCGGGGTC
>NZ_JACBXC010000705.1 GCF_013870535.1 Streptomyces phytophilus
ACAGCGGCGGTGCCGCGCGCTGCAGCCCGTGCGCGGCCCGTACCCGCCCGGAGGTGTGCACCAGGTAGCGGTTGCGCTCCACGCCCCTGAGGATCATCGCGGCGACCTCCTCCGGCGACTCCGCCTGCTTGCGAAAGCCCGCCTGGAGCCGCCTGAACGCCTTGCTCTGCTTGTCGACGCCGACGATCTCGACGGTCTCGGTCAGCGGCGTGTCCACCGCGCCCGGGCAGACCAGGCTCACGCCGATGCCGTGCCGGCGCAGGTCGAAGCGGAGCACCTCGGAGACGCCGCGCAGCCCGAACTTGCCCGCGCTGTACGCCGCGTGCCACGGCAGCCCGAGCAGGCCGGCCGCCGAGGAGACGTTGACGAGGTGCCCGCCGCGGCCGGCCGCGATCATCGGCGGCACGAACGTCTCGATGACGTGCACCGGCCCCATCAGGTTGACCTCGACCATGGCGCGCCAGTGCCGGTGCTCCAGGTGCTCCACCGTGCCCCACGCCGAGATCCCGGCGATGTTCATCACGATGTCCATCGGCCCGCCGGCCGCGGCGTGCGCGCCGTCGGCCACGGCCCGTACGGCGTCCAGGTCGGCGATGTCGGCGGTGCCGGCGTAGCGCACGGTCCCGCCCTTGGCCCGGATCCGCGTGGCGGTGGTGGCGAGGCCGTCCTCGTCCAGGTCGGTGAGGAACAGCTCCGCACCGCGGGCCGCGGCCAGCGCGGCGGTGGCGCGGCCGATGCCGCCCGCGGCGCCGGTGACGAAGATCCGCCGCCCCGTCAGGTCCTTCAACCCCGGTCGCTTCATCTACCGAACGGTAACGTTCCGCGCCCGCCACCGGAACAGGGCGTGCGCACGAGAGTGCCCGCGGGCCGCAGCACTGCGGCGGCCCGCGGGCTGACACGTGCGAGTCCTACGGGTCGTGCGGGTGTCAGCCGGCCGCGTCCAGCCGCTGGATCGGGCCGCCGATGTCGAGCACGTACAACTCGTTGTCGCCGCCCTGGACGAAGGAGCTCACCTCGCCGCCGCTGACGCCGAGGTCGCTCTCGCCGACGACCTCGCCGTTCTCGACTTCGAGCGCGCGCACGGTGCCGTCGCAGTAGTCGCTGAACAGGTACTGGCCGGCCAGGTCCGGGATCGCCGTGCCGCGGTAGACGAAGCCGCCGGTGACCGAGCAGCCGAGCCCGTCGCGCCCGTACTCGTGGACCGGCGGTACGTGGTTCGCCGGCTCCTCGCCGTCGAAGACCTGCGAGCCCTCCATCCGGCCCCAGCCGTAGTTCTCGCCGCCGGGGCTGCCGGCCGGGGCGTGGTCGATCTCCTCGACCTCGTTCTGCCCGACGTCGCCGATCCACAGGTCGCCGGTCTCGGCGTCGAAGGAGAAGCGCCAGGGGTTGCGCAGCCCGTACGCCCAGATCTCGCCCTTCGCCTGCGCGTCGTCGACGAAGGGGTTGTCCTCGGGGATCGCGTACGGGTCGCCGCCGGCCGGGTCGATCCGCAGCAGCTTGCCGAGCAGCGTGCCGAGGTTCTGGCCGTAGTCGTGCGGGTCGCCGCCGGCGCCGCCGTCGCCGAGGCCGATGTACAGCATCCCGTCGGGGCCGAAGGAGATCTGGCCGCCGTTGTGGTTGGAGTACGGCTGCTCCTGGGTGAGGACGGTGCGCCGCGAGTCCGGGTCGAGCGCGCCGTCGGCGACGGCGAACTCGTCGATGGTGCTGGTGCCTTCCAGGTCGGTGAAGGAAATGTAGAAGTGCTCGAACGCCGGGTCGAAGGCGACGCCGAGCAGCCCGCGCTCGCCGTCCGTCGTCGTCTCGTCCGAGATGTCGAGCACGGGCTCGCCGAGGCCGGAGTCGGTGAGGACCCGGACCGTGCCCGCGCGTTCGGCGATCCAGACGGAGTCGCCGGGGCCCGCGGTGCCCGCGCTCGGGTTCTTCGCCTCGGCCACGGTCGTCAGCTCGACGGCCGCTCGGGCGGAGTCGGCGGGCGGGTCCGCGCTGGCCGCGGACAGCGCGACGCCGGAGACGGCGAGGCAGAACCCGGCGGCGATCGCCGAGATGGTACGCACTCTCATGGTGACCCTCCTGGGGTGGGGTTGAGGGTGTGGGGGAACGGTGCGTGCGCTCGCACGGTCGGGGCGGCGCCCCTGGTGCGCAGGAGGATAACCCGCGCGGCCGTGCCCGCTGAATACCGCAACCCCGCCCCGGGGGAGGGGAGTTCCGCCCGCCGTCCGCCATGTCGGGCATGTGCCGGAGCACCGGACGGCGGTGCCGGACGCCGGTGAAGCGCTGCGCGCCGCGGCGGACTTCGTGCCGCGGGAGGGGCAGGACGTGTCCCGCGGCGGGCCGCGGCGCGCAGCGCCGCTCTCAGAGGTTCCCGGCGCCGGCGCCCTGCGTCACGGAGCTCTTGACGCCCTGGGCGGGCGCTGCGTCGTAGTCGTACGGGATGCCGTCGACGGAGCCGCCGGCCTCTCCGGTGCCGGAGTTCTCGAAGTGGTTGTCACGGGCCTCGATCGTGCCGGGTCCGGAGCTGGCCTCGCCGAGGTGGAAGGGGTCCTCGGTGTTCTCGAAGTAGTTGCCCTCGATCAGCACGCCGGCGTCCTCGGTGGAGGCGACGCCGTAGGAGCCGATGTCGTCGTAGTAGTTGTTGAGCACGTGCACCGGGTTGCCGAAGCGGACCCGCGGGTTGCGCTGGTTGGTGCCGTCGAACCAGTTGAAGGCGTACGTGACGTGCAGGGCGTCGGCGTCCTCGCCGGCGTTGGAGTCGCTGTGGCCGAGCAGGGCGTTCTTGTCCTGGCCGTGGAAGTGGTTCCACGAGACCGTGACGCCGTCCGAGGCGCGCTTGATGTCCAGGTTGCCGTCGCTGGCGTCGGTGAGCGTGTTGTGGTCCAGCCAGACGTCCGTGGCGTACTGCACGTTGACGTTGTCGTCGTCGCTGCCGGAGATGGTCAGGTTCTGCACGATGACGTTGCTGACCTCGCTGATGTTCAGCCCGCCGCCGCCGCTGATGCGGCCGTTGCCGCCCACGCCGACGACGGTCTTGTCGGACGCGACCTTGGTCATGTCGTCGAGTTGGATGGTGCCGTCGACCTCGACGATCCGCGGGCCGTCGCTCTGCACCGCGTCGGTGAACGCGGCCGCGTCCGAGACCCTCACGGT
>NZ_JACBXC010000706.1 GCF_013870535.1 Streptomyces phytophilus
CAGGGCCGGCAGGTGCGGGCCGGAGTCGTACGAAGGGACCCGGATCGGGGCGATCTGGGGGGTACCCCGCTCTTCGACCAGACTGTCGTAGATCGGGGTGTCAGGGAAAGCCGGCGCCGCATAGTAGCCGCTGCCGTACGGGCGGGGGGAGGTCATACCGCATAAGTTAAGCCCACGATGTGGTCGTTGGGGAGACCGATAAGAGGGTTGTTTTGCGGGTTCGAGTAACCGACCCTCATCAATGCGTGTCAACAAGGGCAATCCGGGCTTCTCGTCGTGTTGAGATTCTGTAAAGAGCAGGTGGACGGGGGGAGTTGGGCTACTCACGCGTAGGTCATGCGTACGTTCTGCCCTTCCAGGCGGCGCCCTTGCCCCGGTGGTGCCGTACGGCCGAGTCGACCGTCATGAGCAGATACAGCCCGGCGGTGAAGGGCAGCAGCGCGGCGGCCCACGGCGGCTGCCCGTAGTACCTCAGCACGGGCAGGTACGTCCCCGCCATCACCGCCCACGCGAGCGTCCCCGCCACCGCGACGGCGGGCGCACCGCCGAGGAGCCCGGCGGCCAGCGCCAGCGGCGGCACGAGGTACACGAGCGCGAGCCCGCCGACGGCTGCGGCCAGCAGCAGCGGGCTGTGCCGCAGTTGGGCGTACGCGCTGCGCGAGACCATGCTCCACAGCTCGGCCAGCCGCGGGTACGGCCGCACGCTGTCGACCCGCTCGGCGAGGCCCAGCCAGATCCGCCCGCCGGTGCGCTTGACCGCACGCGCCACGGACACGTCGTCGATGAGCGCCCCGCGCACCGCCTCGGGGATCCCCGCCCTGCGGGCCGCGTCCGCCTTGAGCAGCACGCAGCCGCCGGCCGCGGCGGCGGTCCTGCCGTCGGCGCGGTTGACCCAGCGGAACGGGTAGAGCTGGGCGAAGAAGTACACGAACGCCGGCACCACGAGCCGCTCCCAGCCGGTCGCGGTACGCAGCCGGGCCATCTGCGACACCAGGTCGTACCCCCCGGCCTCGGCGGCGGCGACCAACTCCCGCAGGCTCTCGGGCCGGTGGGCGATGTCGGCGTCGGTGAGCAGCAGATACTCGGCGTCGGCCCGGTACGCCTGCTCGATCCCGTGCCGCAGCGCCCACAGCTTCCCGGTCCACCCGGGCGGGGGCTCGCCGGGGGAGGAGACGGTGAGGGGCAGGGCGCCGTCCCCGGCCTCTGCGGCGAGCGTACGGGCGGTCCCCGCGGTGCCGTCGGTGCTGCCGTCGTCGACGAGGAAGACCTGCGCGGACCCCGGATACGCCTGCGCCAGCAGGGAGGGGAGGCTGTCGGGCAGCACGGCGGCCTCGTCCCGCGCGGGCACGACCACGGCCACGGTGGGCCACTGCGCGGGCGGCGGGCGAAGCGGCAGCCGGACGTCGGTCCGCCAGAAGAGCCCCTGCCCGAGGAGCAGCCAGGCCCAGGCGAGCAGGGAAAGCAGGGCGATCCACGACAGAAGAGTCACGCGCCAAGTCTCCCGCGCCGCACCCGCCGGGGGCGAGCACCGCGGGGGCGGGTCGGGAGCCGGGCGCGGACCGGCCGGCGGCCGCCCCCGGCCCCGTACGGCAGCTGAGCGGCCGGGCGGAGGCACTAAAGTGACCGGCGTGAAGATCGCGCTTGTGGATTCCGGGCTGGGGCTTCTGCCCGCCGCCGCCGCTGTGCGGCGGTTGCGGCCCGATGCCCGGCTCGTGCTGTCCTCCGACCCCGACGGCATGCCCTGGGGGCCCCGGGAGCCCGCTGATCTGGGGGAGCGGGTGCTCGCCTGCGCGCGGGCCGCCGTCGCGTACGGGCCGGACGCGCTCGTCGTCGCCTGCAACACCGCCTCCGTCCACGCCCTGCCCGCCCTGCGCGCGGGCTCCAGCTCCGCGCTGCCCGCCGCCGGCAGCTCGGCCCGCCTCAGCCCGAGGACCGGCGGGAGGCCGCCAGGCGGTAGACCTCCGCCGCTTCCGCCGTGCGGCCCATCTGCTCCAGGCAGTGGGCCTCGTCGTGGCGGCTCGACAGCGTCTCCGAGTGGCTGGCGCCCAGCGTGCGTTCGCGCGCGCGGGCCACCTCTCGGTGCACCGTCAGCGCCTCCGGCCAGCGGCTCAGCCAGCCCAGCGCGACGGCGATCTCGCGGCGGCCCGCGAGGGTGTCGGGGTGTTCCGGGCCGAGGACGCGCTCGCGTACGGCCGTGACCTCGCGGGCCTCGGTCAGCGCCTCGTGCCAGCGGCCGAGGCGGCCGAGGGTGACGCAGCGGATGTGGCGGGCGCGCAGCGTCTCGGGGTGGCGGGTGCCGAGGGTCTGGGTGCGGTCGGCGATCAGCGTCTCGTAGTGGCCGAGGGCCTCCTCGTGCCGGCCGAGGCGCCCCAGGCAGATGCCCGCCTCGTAGCGCGCGGCCTGGGTGTCGGGGTGGTCGCGGCCGAGGGTGGCGGCGCGGGCGGTGGCGACCTCGCGGTACGTCGCGAGGGCCTGCTCCCAGTGGCCGAGGCTGCCCAGCGCGTGGCCGACCTCGTAGCGGGTGACGAGGGTGTCGGGGTGGTCGCCGCCGAGGACGCGGGTGCGGACGGCGGTGACCTCGCTGGCGACGCGGTAGGACTCCTCGTAGCGGCCGAGGCGGCTGAGGGTGTACGCGAGGTTGTGGCGGCAGCGCAGGGTGTCGGGGTGTTCGTAGCCCATGGTGCGCTCCCGGTCGGCGAGCACGCCGCCGTAGACCTCCAGCGCCTCGGCGTGGCGGCCGAGTTGCCCGAGGGCGTACGCGGTCTCCTGCCGGACGGCGAGCGTGTCGACGTGCTCCCGCCCCAGGCGCCGCTCCCGGCCGGCGGCAGCGGTGCGGAACTCCTCCAGCGCCTCCGCGGTGCGGCCGAGGCGGGCCAGGCACAGGCCGGTCTGGTGGCGGCTGGCGAGGGTGTCGGGGTGGTCGCCGCCGAGCGCGGCGGCGCGTTCCGCGGCAAGGGCGCGGTGGGCGGCGGCGGCCTCCTCCCACCGGCCGAGCCGGGCGAGGCTGACGGCGGCGTCGTGCCGCCCGGCGAAGGCGTCGAGCACGTGCTGGGGTGCGGCGGACCGGTCGGGCGGGGAGGTGGGGGGCGCGTAGGGGTGCGGCGGGTGGGTGGAGTGGGGCGGGGTGTGAAAGGAGGGG
>NZ_JACBXC010000707.1 GCF_013870535.1 Streptomyces phytophilus
CGTCGCCGCGCACGCCTACGCCGGCCGCCTGGAGCCCGTCGCCGATCTCGTGGCCCTGCTGGAGAGCCGGATATACGCGCTGCTCCTCGCCGGCCCCCTCCCCGCCCCGGCGGGCCCGACCGAGGTCCCCGCGGAGGCCGGGGTCGACGGCACCGCCGTGCTCTGCCTCGGCCTCGTCCGCCTCGCCCGGGGCGACGCCTCCGCCGTACGGCTCCTGGTGCTCGCCGAGCGGCTGTACGTACCGCAGGGGTTCCACCCCACGCTCTCCGTCGACCGCGCCCGCCGTACCGCGCAGGACGCCGACGGGGCGGCGTACGCCGACGCGGTGTCGGAGTACGCCGCCCTGGGGCGGGACGAGCTGCGCGCGGTGGCCAACCGGCTCATCTCGGCTACCTGGGGTCGCGGTTGAACGTGGCCCTCGACCACAGGTAGCCGAGCACGACCAGGCCCAGGCACCAGGCGAGGGCCAGCCACCCGTCGTGCCCGATCTCCGTGCCCAGCAGCAGCCCGCGCAGGGTCTCGATGGCCGGCGTGAACGGCTGGTACTCGGCGACCGGCCGGAACCACCCCGGCATCGCGTCGAGCGGCACGAACGCGCTGGACAGCAGCGGCAGCAGGATCAGCGGCATGGCGTTGTTGCTGGCGCCCTCGGCGTTCGGGCTGACGAGCCCCATGCCGACCGCGAGCCAGGTCAGCGCCAGCGAGAAGAGCACCAGCAGCCCGAAGGCGGCGAGCCACTCCAGGACGGTGGCGTCGGTGGAGCGGAAGCCTATGGCCACGGCGATGGCGCCGACGAACACCACGCTGGCGATGCACTGCAGCACGCTGCCGAGGACGTGCCCGATGATCACGGAGCCGCGGTGGATCGCCATCGTACGGAAGCGGGCGACGATGCCCTCGGTCATGTCGGTGGCGACGGAGACGGCGGTGCCGATCGTGGTGCTGCCGATGGTCATGAGCAGCAGTCCGGGCACGACGTAGGCGATGTAGACGTCCCGGTCGGGGGTGCCGCCGCCGAGGCCGGCGCTCATGGTGTCGCCGAAGACGTAGACGAAGAGCAGGAGCAGCATGACCGGGGTGAGCAGCAGGTTGAGGGTCATGGAGGGGTAGCGCCGGGCGTGCAGCAGGTTGCGGCGCAGCATGGTGGACGAGTCGCGTACGGCGAGGGAGAGGGTGCTCATCGGACGGTCTCCTCGGACTTGTCGAAGTTCGCGGACTTCCCGGATTTCTCGGGGTTCTCGGAGTGCTCGGGCGTGGCTGTCAGGGCGAAGAAGACGTCGTCCAGGTCGGGGGTGTGGACGGTGAGGGTGTCGGCGTGCACGTCGGCGGCGTCCAGCCAGTCGAGGATCGCGCGCAGTTCCCGCTGCGTGCCGTCGCTGGGGATCTGCAGGGTCAGCGCCTGGTCGTCGCGCACGGTCTCGCGCAGCGCACCCGCGGCCCGCTCGTACGCCCCGGGGTCCTCGAACCGCAGCCGCACGTGGCCGCCGGGGACGAGCCGCTTCAGCTCGGCGGCGGTGCCGTGCGCGGCGATCCTGCCGCCGTGCAGTACGGCGATGCGGTCGGCGAGTTCGTCGGCCTCCTCCAGGTACTGGGTGGTGAGGAAGACGGTGACGCCGTCGGTCAGCAACTCGCGGATGATCTGCCACATGTTGTGGCGGGAGCGCGGGTCGAGGCCGGTGGTCGGCTCGTCGAGGAAGATGATCCGCGGGCTGCCGACGAGGGTCATGGCGATGTCGAGGCGGCGGCGCATGCCGCCGGAGTAGGTGGCGGCGGGGCGGGCGGCGGCGTCGGTGAGGTCGAAGCGCGCGAGCAGTTCGGCGGTGGCGCGGCGGCCCTCGCGGCGCGGCAGGTGGTGCAGGTCCGCCATGAGGAGCATGTTCTCCTCGCCGGTGATGAGGTTGTCGACGGCGGAGAACTGGCCGGTGACCCCGATGGCGGCGCGTACGGCGTCGGCGTGGGTGGCCGGGTCGTGGCCCGCGACGCGGATGGCGCCGGCGTCGGCGGTGATGAGGGTGGACAGGATCTTCACGGCGGTGGTCTTGCCGGCGCCGTTGGGGCCGAGGAGGGCGAAGACGGTGCCCTCCGGCACGTGCAGGTCGATGCCGTCGAGGACGGTCTTGTCGCCGTACGACTTGCGCAGCCCGGTGGCGGCGATGGCGGGTGTGTCGGTGGTCGTCGTCATGCCCCGTAGCGTGCGGGGCGCCGCGCTCAACGGCCTTTCAACGCCGTTTCAGCGGCGGCCGCCGACCGGAAAGCCGGTGAAATGCGCTGGTCACGGCGTGCGCGGCGGGTGTCGCGGGGCGGCGGAGTCGGGTTGAATCCCTTGTCGGCGGCGGTGGACGCGAAGGGAGTGGTGAGGGTGGACGGCGGCGAGGAGCGGTTCCTGCGGCGGGCCTTCGAGCTGGCGGGCGAGGCGCGGGCCGAGGGGAACGGGCCGTTCGGCTCGCTGCTGGTGGGGCCCGGCGGGGACGTACTGGCGGAGGACCGCAACACCACCGTCGCGGACGGCGACATCACCGCGCACCCCGAGCTGAAGCTCGCGCGCTGGGCGGCGCGGGAGCTGGACGCGGGGACCGCGGCGGGGACGACGATGTACACGAGCTGCGAGCCGTGCGGGATGTGCGCCGGGGCGCTGGCGCGGTCGGGGCTCGGGCGGGTGGTGTACGCGCTGTCGGCGGGGCAGTTGCGGGACCTGCACCCCGGCGCGCCGGTGCCGGTCCGGGCCGAGGGGCCGTATCTGTACGAGGAGGCGCGGCGGGTCGTCGAGGGGTACATGCCGTAGCCGGGGGCCGCCGCAGCGAAGAACCGGGATGTGTAATATCCCCTTCATGAACATGGGCGAAGGCGTCGAGTGGGGGCTGCACAGCTGCCTGACCCTGGCGTGGCTGCGGGACAGCGGGCCGGTGCCCATCCGCAAGCTGGCCGCCTGGTTCGACCTGCCGCAGGAGTACCTGAAGAAGCGCCTCCAGGCCCTCGCCCGCGCCGGGATCCTCGCCTCCGCGCCCGGCGCCCGCGGCGGCTTCTCGCTCGCGCGGGCGCCCGAGCGGATCACGCTGATGGACGTCGTGACCGCCCTGGAGGGCCCGCTCGAACCGTTCGTCTGCACCGAGATCCGGCAGCAGGGGCACGGCGG
>NZ_JACBXC010000708.1 GCF_013870535.1 Streptomyces phytophilus
CGGGCAGGACGCGCAGCGCGAGCACGGCGGTGGCCAGGCCGATGGGCAGGTTGATGAAGAAGATCCAGTGCCAGCTGAGCGCGTCCGTGAGCAGGCCGCCGAGCACCTGGCCCAGCGAGGCGCCGATCGCGCCGGTGAACGCGAAGGCGCCGATGGCCTTCGCCCGCTCCTTCGCGTCGGTGAAGAGCGTGACGATCATGCCGAGTCCCACGGCGGAGGCGAGCGCCCCGCCGACACCCTGGAGGAAGCGGGCGGCGATCAGCATCCACGGCTCGGCGGCCAGCCCGCACAGCAGCGAGGCCGCGGTGAAGAGCGCGATGCCGGCGACGAACACCCGCTTGCGGCCGAGCAGGTCGCCGAGGCGGCCGGCGAGGAGGAGCAGCCCGCCGAAGGCGATCATGTAGGCGTTGACCGTCCAGGTCAGATCGGCGGGGGAGAACCCCAGGTCCTCCTGGATGGCGGGCAGTGCGACGGTGACGATACTGCCGTCGAGGATGATCATCAGCGCGCCGGTGCAAAGGATCGCGAGTGCGAACCAGCGGGATCGGTCCTGCTGCGGTTCCGTGGCGTTCATACGGCCTCTCCTGGTGCGGGTGGCAACAGGAGAGACCGTAGCAGATGGTTTCGTACGAGACTATCTTTTACGCAGTGTTCTTGTACGGACCTTCTCGCCGGCTACCGCCGGGCCTGCCGCGACCGGCGGACCGGCTGCTCGGACGCGACGGGCTGCGCGAGCGGCCCCGCCACCAGGCCCTCCAGGGCGCCGACGAAGGCGTCCCGCTGCTCGTCCGGCAGGGCGTCCAGCACCTCCTGGTGGACCCGGTCGACGACCTCCTGGCCGCGCGCCGCGATCTCCGCCCCGGTGTCGGTGACGTGGATGATGCGGGCCCGGCGGTCCGTGCTCGACGGCCGCCGCTCGGCGTATCCGGCCTTCTCCAGGCCGTCCACGGTCACGACCATCGTCGTCTTGTCCATGTGCGACATCTCGGCGAGCTGGCCCTGGGTGTGCTCGCCCGCCAGGGCGTGCACGAGCACGCACTGCTCGCGCTGGAGCAGGCCGACCTCGTTCAGGGCGGCGGACAGCCGGGTGTTGAGTACGTGGGCGGTGTGCATGAGGATGCCGGTGAGGTCCGGCACGGTGCGGGCGGGTGCGCGGGATACGGGCATGGTGACCATGGCCCCAGGTTAACAAGAAGGTCTGTTACGGAACCTTCTCGTGCGTCAACGATCTGTCCAACTGCGTTGTCGAAGCCCTACAGCCCCCATCGACGTGTCGTTGGTCGATCTCCGGCCTCGTCACCTGCACATAGTGCCGGGTGCTCATGATTTCCCGGCCGACGTTGTAGGGAAATGACATAAGCTTCGATGCCCAAGTACCCGTACCGTCGTTCCATGACCACAGTGGACTACGCCCCCTCCGACGCGGCAGCGGCGGCAGGCGCCGTCGAGAACGAGGCCCGGGGGCGGGCGGCCGGGCTGCGCCGCATTCGCGAGCAGGCCCACGCCGGGCCCAGCGAGCGGGCGACCGCCGCGCAGAAGGCCAAGGGGAAGCTCACTGCCCGGGAGCGGATCGACCTGCTGCTGGACGAGGGGTCGTTCAACGAGGTGGAGCCGCTGCGCCGGCACCGCGCCACCGGCTTCGGCCTGGAGGCCAAGAGGCCGTACACGGACGGCGTGATCACCGGGTGGGGGACGGTGCACGGGCGGACGGTCTTCGTCTACGCCCACGACTTCCGGATCTTCGGCGGCGCGCTCGGCGAGGCGCACGCGGACAAGATCCACAAGATCATGGACCGGGCGATCTCCGCGGGCGCGCCGCTGGTGTCGCTGAACGACGGCGCGGGCGCCCGCATCCAGGAGGGCGTCTCGGCCCTCGCCGGCTACGGCGGCATCTTCCAGCGCAACACCCGCGCCTCCGGCGTCATCCCGCAGATCTCGGTGATGCTCGGCCCCTGTGCCGGCGGCGCGGCGTACAGCCCGGCGCTCACCGACTTCGTCTTCATGGTCCGCGAGACCTCGCAGATGTTCATCACGGGACCGGACGTCGTCAAGGCGGTGACCGGCGAGGAGATCAGCCAGAACGGGCTCGGCGGCGCGGACGTGCACGCCGAGACCTCCGGCGTGTGCCACTTCGCGTACGACGACGAGGTGACGTGTCTGGAGGAGGTGCGCTACCTGCTGTCGATGCTGCCGCAGAACAACCGGGAGAACCCGCCGGCGGTCACCGCCGAGGACCCGGCCGACCGCGGCGGCGACGTGCTGCTGGACCTGGTGCCGGCCGACGGCAACAGGCCGTACGACATGCGCAAGGTGATCGAGGAGATCGTCGACGACGGCGAGTACCTCGAAGTGCACGAGCGCTGGGCGACGAACCTGATCTGCGCGCTCGGCCGGCTCGACGGCCAGGTGGTCGGCATCGTCGCCAACCAGCCGCAGTCGCTGGCCGGCGTACTGGACATCGAGGCGAGCGAGAAGGGTGCCCGCTTTGTCCAGATGTGCGATGCTTTCAATATTCCGATCGTCACCCTGCTCGACGTGCCGGGCTTCCTGCCGGGCGTCGACCAGGAGCACGGCGGGATCATCAGGCACGGAGCGAAGCTGCTCTACGCCTACTGCAACGCCACCGTCCCGCGGATCTCGGTGGTGCTCAGGAAGGCGTACGGCGGCGCGTACATCGTCATGGACAGCCAGTCCATCGGCGCCGACCTGACGTACGCCTGGCCGACCAACGAGATCGCGGTCATGGGCGCGGAAGGCGCCGCGAACGTGATCTTCCGGCGCGACATCGCGGCCGCGGACGACCCCGAGGCCAAGCGCACCGACATGGTCAAGCAGTACAAGGCCGAGCTGATGCACCCGTACTACGCGGCGGAACGCGGCCTCGTGGACGACGTCATCGACCCCGTGGACACCCGCCGAACCCTCATCCGGTCCCTGGCGATGCTGCGTACGAAGCACGCGGACCTGCCGGCGCGCAAGCACGGCAACCCGCCGCAGTGACCCCGCCGCTTCCGCACCCCCCGCAGCCCGCAGCCGACCGCGCAGAACAGCCCAGGAGCACACACGTGACCACGCACCACACCGAGAACCTCGTCCGCGTCGAGAAGGGCGAGGCCAGCGAGGAGGAGCTCG
>NZ_JACBXC010000709.1 GCF_013870535.1 Streptomyces phytophilus
CGCCGTAGTCAGCTCAGCGTCGACAGCGCCTGGTTGAGCGTGCGCGACGGGCGCATGACCGCCGCGGCCTTCTCCGGGTCCGGCTGGTAGTAGCCGCCGATGTCGGCCGGCTTGCCCTGCACCGCCAGCAGCTCCTCGACGATCTGCCCCTCCCGCTCGGCGAGCGTCGCCGCCAGCGGCGCGAACGCCTCCGCGAGCTTCGCGTCGGCCGTCTGGGCCGCCAGCTCCTGCGCCCAGTACAGCGCGAGGTAGAAGTGGCTGCCCCGGTTGTCGATGCCGCCGACGCGGCGGGTGGGCGACTTGTTCTCGCCCAGGAACGTCGCGGTCGCCCGGTCGAGGGTGTCGGCGAGGACCTGGGCGCGGGCGTTGTCCGTCGTCTGCGCCAGGTGCTCGAAGGAGACGGCCAGCGCCAGGAACTCGCCGAGGCTGTCCCAGCGCAGGTAGTCCTCCTTGACCAGCTGCTGCACGTGCTTGGGCGCGGAGCCGCCGGCGCCCGTCTCGAACAGGCCGCCGCCGTTCATCAGCGGGACGACGGAGAGCATCTTGGCGCTGGTGCCCAGCTCCAGGATGGGGAAGAGGTCGGTGAGGTAGTCGCGCAGCACGTTGCCGGTGACCGAGATGGTGTTCTCGCCGCGGCGGATCCGCTCCAGCGACAGCGCCATCGCGTCGGCCGGGGCGAGGATCCGGATGTCCAGGCCCCCGGTGTCGTGCTCCGCCAGGTACTCCCGCACCTTGGCGATCAGGCGCGCGTCGTGCGCCCGGTCCCCGTCCAGCCAGAAGACCGCCGGGTCGCCGGTGGCGCGGGCGCGGGTGACGGCGAGCTTCACCCAGTCGCGGATCGGCGCGTCCTTGGTCTGGCACATGCGGAAGATGTCGCCCTCGGCGACGGGCTGCTCCAGCAGCACGGCGCCGGACCCGTCGACGACGCGTACGGTGCCGGCCGCGCCGACCTCGAAGGTCTTGTCGTGGCTGCCGTACTCCTCCGCCTTCTGCGCCATCAGGCCGACGTTGGGTACCGAGCCCATCGTCGCCGGGTCGAAGGCGCCGTGCGCGCGGCAGTCGTCGATGACGACCTGGTAGATGCCCGCGTAGCTGCTGTCCGGGATGACGGCGAGGGTGTCGGCCTCGGCGCCGTCCGGGCCCCACATGTGGCCGGAGGTACGGATCATCGCGGGCATCGAGGCGTCCACGATGACGTCGCTGGGCACGTGCAGGTTGGTGATGCCGCGGTCGGAGTCGACCATCGCCAGCTCCGGGCCCTCGGCCAGCTCGGCGTCGAACGACGCCTTGATCCCGGCGCCCTCGGGCAGCGCGTCGAGGCCGGCGAGGATGCCGCCGAGCCCGTCGTTCGGGGTCAGGCCCGCGGCGGCCAGCGTCGCGCCGTACTGCGCGAAGGTCCGGGGGAAGAAGGCCCGTACCGCGTGGCCGAAGACGATCGGGTCGGAGACCTTCATCATCGTGGCCTTCAGGTGCAGCGAGAACAGCACGTCAGCGGTCTTCGCCCGGGCGACCTGCTCGCCGAGGAACGCGCGCAGCGCCTCGACGTGCATCACGGCGGCGTCGACCACCTCGCCGGCGAGCACCGGCACCGACTCGCGCAGCACCTCGGTGGTGCCGTCCGCGCGGGCCAGCTCGATGCGCAGGCTGCCGTCGCGCTCGACGACCGCGGACTTCTCGGTGGAGCGGAAGTCGTCGGCGATCATGTGCGCGACGTTCGTCTTCGACTCCGGGCTCCACGCGCCCATGCGGTGCGGGTGGGCGCGGGCGTAGTTCTTCACCGAGGCGGGGGCGCGGCGGTCGGAGTTGCCCTCGCGCAGCACGGGGTTGACGGCGCTGCCCTTGACCTTGTCGTAGCGGGCGCGGATGTCGCGCTCCTCGTCGGTCTTGGGCTCGTCCGGGTAGTCCGGCAGGTCGTAGCCGTGCGCGCGCAGCTCGGCGAGGGCGGCCTTGAGCTGCGGGATGGACGCCGAGATGTTCGGCAGCTTGATGATGTTCGCCCGCGGGGTCCGCGCCAGCTCGCCCAGCTCGGCGAGCGCGTCGGCCACCCGGCGGTCGGCCGGCAGCCGCTCGGGGAAGTGGGCGAGGATCCGCCCGGACAGGGAGATGTCGCGGGTCTCCACCTCGACCCCGGCGGTCGCGGCGTACGCCTGGACCACCGGCAGGAACGAGTATGTGGCCAGGGCCGGGGCCTCGTCGGTGTGGGTGTAGATGATCGTCGATGCTGATTCGGTCACCGGGTGCTCCAGTCCGCGTCGCTGCTCTGCCGGATTGCTTGATATCAAGATATCCCGTGCGTCCCGCGCGCCGGACAGGGCCCTCGGCCGCGGCGCGGGTAGAGATGCGTCACACCCGGCCGGGGGCGCGGAAGGCGCGCGGGCGACCGGATAGGCTCCGGAATCTACGCTCCCGGGGGGGGGAACCGTCTCATGCGCGGACTGAAGATCGTGCTCGTGGTGTGCCTCGTGCTCGGCGTGCTCTTCGTCGCCGCCGACCGGGTCGCCGTGTTCATCGCGGAGGGGAAGGCCGCGGACAGGATCCAGGCCCGGCAGGGCCTGGAGGGCAGCACCGAGGTGTCCATCCACGGGTTCCCGTTCCTCACCCAGATCCAGGGCAAGCGCCTCGACGACGTCGACGTCAGGATGACCGGCATCCGCGCCGACCCGGCCGCCGCCGGTACCGGGGAGCGGCTGCTGGTCTCCGAGTTCAAGGTGGAGCTGAGCGGCGTCGAGCTGGACGGCGACTACGGCGGCGCGACCGCGGACAGCGCCGAGGGCTCCGCCGTCATCGCGTACGAGGCGCTGACGGCCGTGGCCGGGCAGCAGGGCGTCACCTTCGCCTACGGCGGCGACGGCAAGGTGAAGGTCACCGCGAGCGCCGAGGCGCTCGGCGCACCGGAGCCCGCCGCGGTGCTCTCCACGGTCGCCTCCGAGGGCGGCGACACCATCCGGCTGCACGCGGAGGAGATCCCGGAAACCGGCGTGCCCGGGACCGAGGAGGCGGTGCGCGGGGCCGTCGACATCGACCGGAAGGTCGGCGGGCTGCCGGTCGGGGTATCGCTCGACCTGGTCACGGCGACCGCCGACGGCATCGTGGTCGACGTCGCCGGCGAGGGGATCCGCGTCGCGGGC
>NZ_JACBXC010000071.1 GCF_013870535.1 Streptomyces phytophilus
GCAGGCCGCGTACGGCGCCGGCGGGGGTGTGGACCACCGGGTCTGTCTGCCGGGGCATGGGCATGGGAGGCCCTTCCTGTGTACGGGTCGGGGGCGTCAGGCGATCGGGGGCGTCAGGCGATGCGCGGGAAGGGGGCCCACTCCTTGATCGCGAACTTCGATCCGCTGCGGGCGACTTCCGCCGCCCCGTGGCCGCCGAAGTGCGCCGGGAAGACGAGCGCGCGGCGGTCGGCGGCGCGGCCGAGGAGCTTGTGCCGGGTGGCGCGGGATTCGGCCGGGTCCTCGCAGAAGCAGGAGTTGGTCGCGGGCTCGGCGATCTGCAGTGCGGTGTGCACCAGGTCCCCGACGAACAGGGCCTGCTCGCCGCCGGATTCCAGGGTGAGGACGGACGAGCCGGGGGTGTGGCCGGGCGCGGGGCCGAGACGCAGGTTGCGGTCGATCCGGTACGCCTCCTCCCACAGGCGGGTGAGTCCCGCCCGGTGGACGGGCGCGACGCTGTCCTCGAAGACGTTCTGGTTGCCGCGGCCCAGCACGGTCCTGTGCTCGTTGGCGGGGTTCCAGAAGTCGAAGTCCCGCCGGTTGATCAGGTACGTGGCGTTGGGGAAGGTCGGCACCCAGTCCCGGCCGTCGAGGCGGGTGTTCCAGCCGACGTGGTCGATGTGCAGATGGGTGTTGACCACGACGTCGACGTCCTCGGGCCGTACGCCGGCGGCGGCGAGGCGGTCGAGGTAGCGGGTGTCCAGGCGGCTCCACGCCGGTGCGTAGGGCCGCTCCTTGTGGTTGCCCACGCCGGTGTCGACGAGGATGGTGCGGCCCTCGCTGCGCAGCAGCCAGGTCTGCAGCGCCGTACGGCACTCGTCGGTGTCCGGGTCCCAGAAGTCGGGTGCCAGCCACGCGCGGTGCTCGTCCCAGGTGTGCCGCCGGCTGTCCGGGAAGAACTGGGCCGGGGTCATCCCGACCGGGCCGTAGAACTCCTCGATGCGGGTGACGGTGACGTCGCCCAGGACGAGTTGCCCGGGTGTGGTGTCCATGTGTCCGTCCTCGGGTCCGGGTTGCGTGGTCCGTAGGAGAACCGAGCCTGGACACGCGGACGGGTACGCACCACTCCCGGGTTTTCCTACCCCTCGCAGGGTGTGGCCGGCAGCGGGCCGTACGCCGAATACTGGGGCGATGAGCGGACCCGGCCCACTCGGCACCTTCCTCCACGCCCGGCGGACGCGGCTGCGCCCCGAGGACGTCGGCCTGCGCGACCTCGGCCCCCGCAGGCGGGTGGCCGGACTGCGGCGCGAGGAACTCGCCCAGCTGGCGGGCGTCAGCGTCTCGTACTACGCACGGCTGGAACAGGGCCTGTCCCGCGGGGCCTCGGCCGAGGTGCTCGACGCGATCGCCCGCGCCCTGCGGCTCGACGACCACGAGCGCGAGCACCTCGTACGGCTCGCCGGCGCCGCCCGCCGCGCACCCCGGGTGCGCCGCCCGCGGCCGGAGAAGCTCGCCGACGAAACCCGCGACCTCCTGCGCGCCGTCGACGGCGCCCCGGCGCTGGTGCTCGGCCGCCGTACGGACGTACTGGCCTGGAACGCCCCCGGGCACGCCCTGCTCGCCGGCCACCTGGACGTCAGCGGCCCCGACGACCCGGCGGAACGCCCGAACACGAGCCGGATGCTGTTCCTGGACCCGCACTGCCGGGAGCTGTACGCGGACTGGCAGCGCAAGGCCCGCGCGGTGGTCGGCAATCTGCGCGCCGCCGTCGGCAGACACCCGGAGGACCCGCTGCTCGCCGGGCTGATCGGGGAACTGACGATGAAGAGCCAGGAGTTCGTCGCCCTGTGGGGCGACCACCGCGTGGCACCGTGCGACGCGGCCGCGTACGAGCTGCACCACCCGGTGGTGGGCCCGGTGACGGTGACGCAGCAGACACTGTCGATCGCCCGCTCACCGGACCAGACGCTGGTCGTGTGCACGGCCGCCGCCGGCTCCGCCTCGGAGGAGGCCCTCGCGCTCCTGCGGCAGGTGAGCGGGGGCCCGGACGGGGCCCGCGAACGGCACCTGCGCGCCCGGGAAGCGGCCGGCTGAAGCCGCGGCTGCCCCGCGTCACACGGTGGCCGCGGTGAAGTGGGTGGCCGCGCCCAGAGCCAGCGCCAAGAAGAGCACCGGGAAGCCGATGTTGTGGAAGACCGACGTCCGAACGTGTGCTCCGACCGCGCACAGGTAGAACAGCACCAGCCCCACCGCGGCGGCCAGGCCCAGGGGCGTGATGCCCGCGAGCCCGACCACCAGGCCGGCCGCGCCGGTTCCCTTGAGGACGGCGAGGTAGGGCAGCGCTTCGGGCCGCAACCCGACCTCGGCCGAGTTCGCGAGCACGAATCGGGCCCGTGCCAGGTCCGCGGTGACGATGAAGGCGTTGGCGACGACGCACGCGACCGTCGCGGCCGGCAACGCCGTCGAAGCGGCGCCGCTCACGCGGCGTACCGCCCGGTGAAGTGAAGCGTCGACGGCGGCACCGGGCCATCCGCCCACTCGCCCACCCGCTGAGGGTCGGCGCCGAAATGAACGATCTGTACGCTCATGAGGGTCTCCTACGTGCAGGGGCCTGTCGTTGTCCGGTTGGTCGCCCGTCATGACGCCCGGCACGACCGAAAGGTGACCGCTCACGTGGACCTGATCGACGAATTCGAGGTGGCACGGCCCCGGCTGCTCGCACTCGCCCACCGGATCCTCGGCTCGCTTGAGGACGCCGACGACGCCGTCCAGAACGCGTGGCTGCGTGCGCACGCCGCGGACCGGACGCGGATCGGGAACCCGGCCGGATGGCTCACGACCGTGACCGCGCGTCTCTGTCTCGACCAGCTGCGCTCACGGGAACGACGTGGCGAGCTGCCCCTCCTCGCGGACGCGATCCCCGGCGACCAGCTCGCCGCCGACGAGGAGTACCTACGGCGCGAAAACGTCTCACGGGCGCTCCTGGTGCTCCTGAGCCGACTCACCGCCACCCAGCGGGTGGCCTACGTGCTGCACGACCTCTTCCGCGTACCGTTCGGCGAGGTCGCCGCCGTGTTGGACATCACGCCGACGAACGCGAAGAAGCTGGCCAGCCGTGCACGGCGACGCCTCGAAGGCGTGGATCCGGCATCCGCGGAAGAGGCCGCGCGGACATCGGGCCACTGGCGGATCGTCGACGCGTTCCTCGCGGCCGCCCGGGGAGGTCGGATCGACACGCTCGTCGCGCTGATGGCATCCGACGTCGTCCGGGCCGCCGACCCGGCGGTGCTTTCCGAGGGCGCAGCCGCCGAAGTCGTCGGGAATCGCGCGGTGGCAGAGGAGACCCGCTACTTCACCGACCGGATTCACACCAGCATCCCGATGCGCGTCAACGGCGCTCCGGCCGCGGTCATCGCCCCGGGCGGCCACCCGCTTGCCGCCGTCACCTTCGACTTCGAGGGCGAGACGATCACCCGTATCGAGATCGCCCGCCTCAACCCGACCGACCGACTGGAACCGAGGCGCAGTACCGGGTTCTGAACCGCCCGCTTGCCGTGCGAGTGCCAGGGGCTCCGGGCCACAGGTGTTGCCGCGGTGCTTACCTGCCCAGGTCGGCGGTCCTCGTGGCGCGTTGGGCGAAGACGTGTTCGCGGTTTTCTGCCATCTGGCGTAGCGCGTCCTTGCGGTCCCGCCTGGAGAGCCGGTCGAGGTAGGTGTATCCGGCGAGGTGGTCGGCCTCGTGCTGGAGGCAGCGGGCGAAGTAGCCCGTGCCTTCGATGACGAGGGGGTTGCCGTCCTTGTCGAGTCCGCGGGCGACGGCGCGGTCGGGGCGGGGGACCGGCATGCCCGCGCCGGGGACGGAGAGGCAGCCCTCGTAGTCGTCGCGGAGGCGGCGGTCGGCGGGGGCGGGCAGGTCCACGACCGGGTTGAGGAGGTGGCCGACGTGCCGGACGCCGTCGTCGTCCGGGCAGTCGTAGACGAAGAGCCGCAGGTCGACGCCGACCTGGTTGGCGGCGAGGCCGGCGCCTTCGGCCACGTACATGGTCAGGAACATGTCGTCGATCAGCGCCGCCAGTTCGGGGGTGCCGAAGTCCGTCACGTCCCGGCACGGGCGGCTCAGCACGTCCTCGCCCACCTCCGTGACCCTGCGCACCGAGCCCCCTGCTTTAGGTGGGAGGGCCGGGTGGGTGTCCACCGGGCGGCCCTGTACGCGGACTCGGCGGTCGGCGGGGGCCGCCCCTTCATGACGAACAGACATGGGCCGTCTCCCTCTTGCGGACGCCGACTGCCACTTGCCAACTCCTTTGCAAACTAGCAGACTTTGCAAAGTGACTGAAGACGATGTCGACGCCGCGGGCGGCCGGACGGCCGGCACCGGCCCGGGACTGCGCGTACACCCGGTCCGTACGGCCCTGCTGGACCTGCTCGCCGAAGTCGGCACCGTCACCGCGACCGAGGCCGCCGCACGGCTCGGCCACAGCTCCGGCCTCTGCTCGTTTCACCTGCGGCAGCTTGCGCGCCATGGATACGTCGAGGAGGCTCCCCACCGCGGGGGCCGCGTGCGCCCCTGGCGCCTGACGCGGGACGGTCCTGGTGCCGCGGGGGCCGAGGAGGAGCAGTTCGGCGAGCTGGCCCGCGGGTTGGAGGACGAGAGCTGGCAGCGGTGGCTGGCCCGGCGGGACGAGGCGCCGGCCGCGTGGCGCCGCGACGAGGCGTTCAGTGCCGTTGCCTATCTGACGCCCGAGGAGATGAGCCGGGTCGCGGACGTGATCCGGCGGGCGCTCGTGCCGTACCGGGACCGGGAACAGCGCCCGCTGGCCCGGCCCGGCGACGCGCGGCCCGTTGCCCTCATCACCCGGCTGTTTCCCCTGCTGCCCCACCCGCAGGACGGTGCGGGTCAGGACTGAGCCGCCGGCTCGGAGCTACTCCTCGCCCGCCAGCGTCAGCGACCGCAGCCGCTGCGCGGCGAACCACGTCGCGCCCGCCGTGACCACGACCAGCAGGACCGTCGCCACCGGCAGCGCCACGTCGGAGACGACGTGCCCGCCCTGGCCGATCTTCTCGCCCACCGCCAGCGCCCACTGCTGGATGCTGAGCGTCTTCACACCGTCGACGAGGCTGCCGAGCAGGGCCTCCCACACCAGCGCGTAGACGAGTCCGAAGACCACCGCGTGCCGCGAGATCGTGCCGAGCATCAGGAAGAAGGCGGCGTACGCGACGGAGGCGACCGCGGCGGCCAGGGCGTACGCGACCGCCAGGCGGCTGCCGTTGCCGCCGAGGATGAACCCGGCGACCAGCGTGGGCAGCGCGGAGAACGCGGCGGTGACGCCGACCGCGACGATCAGTTTGGTGAGGATGATCGTCGGCCGCGGCACGGGCTTCGCGAGCAGGTAGACGATCGAACTGTCGTCGATCTCCGGGCCGATGGCGCCCGTCCCGGCGATGACGCCGATGAGCGGCACCATGGTCGCCAGCGCGAAGCCGCCGAGGAGGTCGGCGGTGACCTCGTCGTCGGCGCCGACGAGGGCGCGTACGACGATGGAGATGACGATGAGCAGGACGGGCAGCAGGAGCAGGATGAGCGCCCGGCGGCGGCCGAGGATGGCCCGCCCGGTGAGCCGGGCGACGGTGGGGTGGTACAGCATCGCGTTCTTCGCTCCTTCTCAGGCCGCGACCAGGTACGAGAAGACGGATTCGAGGGACTCGTCGGAGGGCGAGACCTCGTAGAGGCGGATGCCGTGGTCCCTGGCGACGCGCGGCAGCAGCTCGGTGAAGCGGGCGAAGTCGACGGCCTGGATGTGCAGGATCCCGTCGCGCCGGTCGAGTTCGAGTCCGGCGGTGGACGGGTCGGCGATGAGCGCGGAGGCGAGCGCGCGGTCGTCGCTGGAGCGTACGGCGTAGTGGTGCGGGCGGTCGGTCATCAGCCGGCGGATCTTGCGGAAGTCGCCGGAGGCGGCGTGCCGGCCGGCGACGATCACCTCGATGTGCGCGGCGAGCTGCTCGACCTCCTCCAGGATGTGCGAGGAGAACAGCACGGTGCGGCCCGCGGCGCCCATCTGCCGCAGCAGGTCCATGAGGTGCATGCGCTGGCGCGGGTCCATGCCGTTGAACGGCTCGTCGAGGAGCAGTACGTCCGGCTCGTGGACGAGGGCGGACGCCATCTTCACGCGCTGGCGCATGCCCTTGCTGTACGTGCTGATCCGGCGGTTCTGCGCGTACTCCATCTCGACCGTGGCCAGGGCCTTGCGCGCGGCGTCGGCGCCGAGGCCGTGCAGCTCGGCGTTGGCGAGGACGAACTCGCGGCCGGTGAGGAAGTCGTACATCGCCTCGCGCTCGGGGACGAGCCCGATCTGCTTGTAGACCTGCTCGTTGCGCCAGATGCGCACACCGTCGAGGGTGACCGCGCCGGTGGAGGGGGAGAGGAAGCCGGCCATCATGTTGATGAGGGTCGACTTGCCGGCGCCGTTGGGGCCGAGGAGGCCGGTGACGCCCGGGCCGATGGCCATGGTCACGTCGTTGACGGCGACGACGTTGCCGAACCAGCGGGAGACGCTGTCGATCCGGATGGTGGTCACAGCCCGGCCTTTCGGTAGCGGCGCAGCAGGAAGAGGAAGCAGCCGGCGGCGACCGCGAGCGCGACCAGCAGCGCGACCGTCCCGGCCGCCGTGGACGGGTCGACGGGTTCGGGGGAGGCCGTGGCGGGGGTCGCGCCGAGGAACGTCGACTGGACGTTGTCGATGAGGCCGATGGGCGAGAAGAGCGCGAACCAGCCGATGGCGCCGAGGTTGTCCTGCTCCCACGCGATGCCCTGCAGCGCGCTGACCGCGCCGAACGGCACGGTGAACGCGGCGATGACGGCCGCGACGCCGAAGCCGCGGCGCGGGGTGAGGGCGGCGATGGCCAGGCCGATGCCGGCGAAGAGCAGCGACAGCAGGGCCGCGGAGACGAGCGCCTGGGCGAAGCCCTTGGTCTGGTCGGTGAAGTCGAGCTTGGCCAGCAGCGCGCCGACGTAGAGGACCAGCAGGGGGGTGGCGGTGAGGACGAAGAGCGCGGAGGCCATCGCCGCGTACTTGGCGGAGACGTAGTCGAGGCGCTCGACGGGGCGGGAGAAGTACAGCGGGACCGTACGGAACCGGAGGTCCCGGGAGACGGACACGGGGGCCTGCGCGGCGATGAAGAGGAAGATGACGGGCTGGAGGTAGATCGCGTAGTCGGTGTAGTCCAGCGGCAGTTCGTCCATGCCGGTGCCGACGGCGACCGCGACGATGATGAGCGCGACCAGGCACATGATGCCGAAGAGGAGCGCGGGCGGGACCTTGGACTTCGCGGAGCGGCCGAGGCCGTACGCGGCGCGCAGGGACTGGGTGAACAGCGACCGGCGGGCGTAGCCGCGGCCGAGGCGGGGGCCGTCGTAGTGGCGGTAGCCGATGTCGTGGATGACGTCGGTGGCGGCGGGGGCCTGGGCTGCGTTTCCGGAGCTGCCGGAGCTGCCGGTGGCGGGCGCGTCAGTGGGCATGAGGGCTTCCTGCGGGGTCGGTCGCGGACGTGCTCGCGGTCGTGCTCGTGGTCGTCGGGGTGCTCGCCGGGAGGGTGTCGTCGTCGCGGAAGATCTCCGCGATGCGGTGCCGGCGCTGCTCCATGCGCACCAGCCCGAGGCCGAGTCCGGCCACCGCGTCCCGTACGACGTCGTACGTGTCGTCGCCCTCCGCCTCGACGTACAGCAGCCGGCCGTCCGCCGTGATCCCCAGGCCCGCGCCGGCGAGCGCCTTGCGCAGGGTGGCGGTGCCGTCGGGGTGGGCGTCGGTGTCGGTCACCTCGACCGCGAGGGTGGCGGTGGACTGCGTGAAGTCGCTGGTGGAGCTGGAGCGCAGCAGCCGGCCGCCGTCGATGACGACGACGTGGTCGCAGGTGCGCTCCAGCTCGCCGAGGAGGTGCGAGGTGACGAGGACGGAGATGCCGAAGTCGGCGTGTACGCGGCGGATGAGGCCGAGCATGTCGTCGCGGCCGACGGGGTCGAGGCCGTTGGTCGGCTCGTCGAGGAAGACGAGCTGCGGGTCGTGCACGAGGGCCTGGGCGAGCTTGACGCGCTGCTTCATGCCGGTGGAGTAGCCGCCGATGGGGCGGTAGCGCTCCTCGTACAGGCCGACGTGGCGCAGGGTGTCGGCGGTGCGCTCGCGGGCCGCGGTGGCGGGCAGGCCGGACATGCGCGCCATGTGGACGACGAACTCCGTGGCGGAGACGTCGGGCGGCAGGCAGTCGTGTTCCGGCATGTAGCCGACGCGCTCGCGGATGCTGGCGGCGGTGTCGCTGCCGGCGGCCACGTCGAGGCCGAGCACGGTGGCCGAGCCCTCGGAGGCGGGTGAGAGGCCGAGGAGGATCTTGATCAGCGTGGACTTGCCGGCGCCGTTGGCGCCGACCAGTCCCGTGACCCCGGGGCCGATGTCGAGGGTGAGGCCGTCGAGCGCGGTGACACGGGGAAACCGTTTGCTCAGGTTCTCGGTGGCGATGACTGTCACGTTGCACGACGGTAGTGGTGCGGGGGCGCGGGGGCGTCAGACCTGGCGATGGTTGGCGGATACGACCGGGGAGTGACGGACCCGTAGGGGGAAGGGGGCGGGAACCCTGAGGTTACCCGCGGTATCCACAGGGCGACTGCGGGCATTGACGGAGCCATGGGGTGATGTCACAGTCATTGGTGTCAGCTTTCGGGCGGGGCCGGCTTCGGGGGAAGTCGGCCCGGGCAGTGTGGACTTGGGGCGGGGCCGGCCGGGAGGGCGGTGGCCGCGGCGGTGCGGTGCCGGCTTGCGGGAATCGGGCTCGCGGGAGATTCGGGTGGCGGGGAATGCGGCGGGAAAGGGGAGGGGCGGACTGATGGGACTCACCGGGTCCTCGGCGGCTCTGCGGGGGTTCACAAGCGTGCAGCGCCTGGCGTACGAGTGCGCGGAGGCGGTGGCGGCGCAGCTCCGGCCGGGGGTCACGGAGCGGGACGCGGCCCGGATGCAGCGGGAGTGGCTGCGCGAGCGCGGCGTGCGGGACTGGTTCCACCTGCCGTTCGCCTGGTTCGGCGACCGGACCGCGTTCGCCGGGTTCAGGGTGCCGCTGCAGTTCTTCCCGACGAACCGGGAGCTGGCGCCCGGCATGCCCTTCATCCTCGACCTCGCGCCGGTGCACGGCGGGCATACGGCCGACGTGGGCTATTCCGGCTCCCTGGGGCCGAACCCCGTGCACGACCGGCTGATGCGCGACCTCCGGGTCCACCGCGAGCTGATCCTGCGCGAGGTGCGCGAGCGCCGCCCGCTGCGGGAGATCTACGAGGACGTGGAGCGCCTCATGGTCCGCCAGGGCTATCACAACCGGCACCGGGCCTATCCGTTCGGTGTCATCGCGCACAAGGTCGACCGGGTCCGGGAGCGGCGCTTCGCGCCGCACGTGTTCGGCTTCGGCACGCAGAGCCTCAAGGGCCTGGCGAAGGACGCGCTGCGCGGGCACCGCGAGGGCTGGTCGCCGCTGTGGAGCCCGTACCGGTTCTCGCAGCACCCGCCGCGGCCGGGGCTGTGGGCGGTGGAGCCGCACCTGGGCTTCCGGGGGACGGGGGCGAAGTTCGAGGAGCTGCTCGTCGTGACGGATTCGCGGGACGAGGAGGAGAGCGCGTTCTGGCTCGACGACGACCTGCCGCATGTGCGGCGGTGGGCGGAGGCGGAAGCGGACCGGGAGCTGGCGGCGGACGGCGCGCAGGGTGCGGTGCAGGGGCGGGAGCCGGAGAAGGGGTGGGTGGCGTGAGCGAGTGGGGCGGCGCGGCCGTGCGGGAGCGGTGGGTGCGTACGGCAGGGGTCGAGCTGTGCGTGGCGGAGCTGGGAGACGCCGGACAGCCGACGGTCGTGCTGCTGCACGGCTATCCGGACAGCAAGGAGGTGTGGGCCGAGGTCGCGTCCCGGCTCGCCGAGCGCTTCCACGTCGTGCTGTACGACGTCCGCGGCCACGGCCGCTCCACCGCGCCGAAGCCGCTGAAGGGCGGCTTCACGCTGGAGAGGCTCACGGACGACTTCCTGGCCGTGATCGACGCCATCAGCCCGGACGGCCCCGTGCACCTCGTGGGGCACGACTGGGGCTCGGTGCAGGGCTGGGAGTTCACCACGGTGGAGCGCACGGAGGGCCGTATCGCCTCCTTCACTTCCCTCTCTGGCCCGTCCCTCGACCACTTCGGGCACTGGATCAACGGCCGGCTGCGCCGTCCCACCCCGCGCCGGGCCGGCCAACTGCTCGGCCAGACCGCCAAGTCCTGGTACGTGTATCTGCTGCACACCCCCGTGCTGCCCGAGCTGGCCTGGCGCGGCCCGCTCGGCGCGCGCTGGCCGGCGATCCTGCGGCGGCTGGAGAAGGTCCCCGGCGACGGCTATCCGACGGCCTCCCTCGGCGACGACGCGGCGCACGGCGCCTGGCTCTACCGGGACAACGTCCGCGCCCGGCTGCGCCACCCCCGCGCCGACGCCTACGCGCACGCGCCGGTGCAGCTCATCACCCCCGCGGGCGACGCCTTCCTCTCCCCGAGCCTCTACGACGACCTGGACCGCTGGGTGCCGCAGTTGCTGCGGCGCACGATCGACGCCAGGCACTGGGTCCCGCGCACCCGGCCCGACCAGCTCGCCGCGTGGATCGGCGAGTTCGTGCTCGCGCACGAGGACGGCACACCGGTGACGGAGATCGTCCCCGACGGGCCGTACGCGGACCGGTTCGGCGGGCGGCTGGTGCTGATCACCGGTGCGGGCAGCGGCATCGGCCGGGCCACCGCCTTCGCCTTCGCGGAGGCCGGTGCGCGGGTCGTCGCGGCGGACGTCGACGCCGAGGGGGCGGCCACGACCGCCGAGTTGTGCCGCATGATCGGCGCGGCGGAGGCGTGGCCGGAGGTCGTCGACGTCGCGGACGAGGAGGCGATGGAGAAGTTCGCCGAGCGCGTCGCCGCTGCGTACGGGGTGGTGGACGTGCTGGTGAACAACGCCGGGGTGGGTCTGTCCGGCCCGTTCCTGGACACCTCGGCGGCGGACTGGCGCCGGGTGCTGGACGTCAACCTGTGGGGCGTCATCCACGGCTGCCGGCTCTTCGGCAGGCAGATGGCCGAGCGCGGCCAGGGCGGGCACATCGTCAACACCGCCTCGGCCGCGGCGTATGCGCCGTCGCGGGCCCTGCCCGCGTACGCGACGTCGAAGGCCGCGGTGCTGATGCTCTCGGAGTGCCTGCGCGCGGAGCTGGCCGGGCAGGGGATCGGCGTCTCGGCCGTCTGCCCCGGCTTCGTGCACACCAACATCACGGCCACCACTCGGTTCGCGGGTGTCTCCGGGGACGAGGAGCAGCGCCGCCGGAAGAGCGCCCACCGCTGGTACGGGAAGCGGAACTACCCCGCGGAGAAGGTCGCGGAGGCCGTGCTGCGGGCGGTCGCGCGCAACCAGGCGGTGGTGCCGGTCACCCCGGAGGCGCGGGGCTCGCGGCTGCTGGCGAGGTTCGCGCCGCGCGCGCTGCGGGCGATAGCCCGGGTGGAGCCGAAGCTCTAGAGCGCGACGACCAGAACCACCCGCCTTCCAGGAGCCGCATCGTGAGCACCGAAGCACCCCTCCCGCGCGCGGAGCACCGCGCGAGTACGCCGGACCTGGGCCCGTTCGACCGACGGGAGACCGCGGTAGCCGCGCCGGTCGTACCATCCCTCCCAAGAGGGCTCGCCGCGGCGGGCCGAGCGGGGCACGCGGCGGGCGGGGCGACGAGCGGGCCGGTGGGCAGGCCCGCGTACGGGCCGGGCGACCGGCCGAGGGGCAGGAGAGCGGTGCGGGAGCAGCAGACGGAGGGCGAGTACCGGATCGAGGGTCTGGCGCACGCCAGCGGCACGACCGTACGGACCATCCGCGCGTACGCCGACCGCGGCCTGCTGCCCCGGCCGGAGCGGCGCGGCCGGACCAACGTCTACGGCGAAGAACACCTCGCCCGGCTCCGCCAGATAGCCGGCCTCCTCGATCGCGGATACACCCTGGCGTCCATCAAGGAACTGCTGGAGGCATGGGACGCGGGCCGGGGGCTCGGCGGTGTGCTGGGACTGGTCGCCGAGGTGCAGGGGCCGTGGACCGACGAGGAGTCCGGGCAGCTGAGCCGGACGGAGCTGGAGGAGCTGTTCGGCGGGGCGGCGGACGAGTCCGCGGTCGAGGAGGCCGTCGAGCTGGGCGTGCTGGAGCGGGTGGCCGGCGAGCCGGAGGTGTTCTTCGTGCCCAGTCCGCAGCAGCTCACGGTCGCCGCCGAACTGCACGCCGCGGGCGTCCCGTTCTCCGCCATCACCGGCCAGCTGCGCGAGCTGCGGCTGCGGGTGGAGGAGATAGCCGCGGGCCTGCTCGACTTCACCGCCGAGTACGTCTTCCAGCGCTACCTCGACCACCCCCCGTCGGACGCGGAGGCGACCGAGGCCGCCGGCCTCGTCCGCAGGCTGCGCCCCCTGGCGCAGCAGACGCTGGACGCGGAGC
>NZ_JACBXC010000710.1 GCF_013870535.1 Streptomyces phytophilus
TTCTCCCCGCGCCGGTCCGCCAACGAACTGATCAACTCCGCCCTCGCCCCCTACCCCGACGACCTCGTCATCGCCACCAAGGTCTGGGCGGGCCGCGACCCGGCGGGCGCCTGGGAGTGGGCCGAGCCCGAGCAGCTCCGCGGGCAGGTCGAGGAGAACCTGCGCCAGCTCGGCCGCGACCACCTCGACCTCGTCAACCTCCGCCTCCCGCCCAGCCGGCGGCGCGCGGACGGATCCCTGGCCGACCACTTCGGCGCGCTCGCCGAGTGCCGCACGGCCGGCCTCGTGCGCCACCTCGGCGTCTCCAACGTCAGCGCCGGCCAGCTCGCCGAGGCCCGGACGATCGCCCCGGTGGTCTGCGTCCAGAACGCCTTCGGCGTCGGCGCGGACGCCGAGGAGCGGGCCCTGCTGCGCACCTGCGGCGACCAGGGCATCGCCTACGTGCCGTTCTTCGCCATCGCGGGCGAGGGCCGGGAGGCGGGTCCCGCGGGAACGGAGGCGGCGGAGGTCCGCGCCGCGGCCCGCGCCCGCGGCCTGAGCCCCGCGCAGATCCGCCTGGCGTGGACCCTCCACCAGGGCCCGCACGTCCTCGCCATCCCCGGCACCGGCAACCCCGACCACCTCGCGGAGAACGTCGCCGCGGGCGCGGTCCGGCTCACCGGCGAGGAGGCGCGGCTGCTGGGCTGAACAACACGGCCTTACGGGGCCTCCAGCGTCATGCTGAACGAGAACCGGTCGCCCCGGTAGCGGATCCTGGCCACGTCCACCACCCTGCCGCCGTCGTCGTACGAGACGCCCGTGTAGTCCAGGATCGGGCTGAGCAGCGGGACCCCCAGCAGCTCGACCGTCTCCGGGTCGGCCAGGGTCGCGGTGACGGTGTCCGTGATGCGGGCGATGCGGATGCCGGCCCGGTCGCGCAGGACCTTCGTCATCGGCCAGCGCTCCAGATCCGCCGGGTCGATGCGGGCGGCGGCCTCCGGGCGGACGGTGTTGACGGCCCAGTTGGTGGCTTCGCCGGTGGCGCCGTCGTGGCGCAGGCGCCGGTACGCCATGGCCTCGCCCAGGTCCGGGAAGTACCCGGCGAGGTCCGCGGGGACCGGGGCCGGGCCGTGGGCGAGGAGCGTCGTACGGTCACCGGACTGCTGGGCGACGATCGCGTCGACCGAGCCCAGCAGCCGGACGGGGGCGGTGCTCCGGGCCGTCGCCTCGATGAAGGTGCCGCGGCGGCGGTGGCGCGTGATCAGGCCCTCCTCCTCCAGCTCCTTGAGGGCCTGGCGGAGGGTGAGCACGCTGACGCCGTAGTGCTCGGCGAGCCGCTCCTCGGTCGGCAGCCGCAGCGGTGCGTCGGGCGGCCGGCCGAGGATGGAGGCGCGCAGGGACTGCGAGACCTGATACCACAGCGGGAGCTTGCGGTTGAGCTGGAGCGAGTCGGGCGCGAAGAGGCCGGTCATGGCCCGCTGTGCCCTCTGGGGGAGCCCCCCGGACCCCCTGCTTGCCGCAGCCCCCGCCACACGTCGTCGTAGCCGTCCTGGAGGTGGTCCGCGTCCCGCGCCTGCGGCGTGAGCGTGACCGGCCAGCGCGTCTCGAACATGAACGCCAGCCCGTCGTCGATCTTCTGCGGCTTCAGCTCGGCCGCCGAGGCCCGGTCGAAGGTCTCCTGGTCGGGGCCGTGCGCGGACATCATGTTGTGCAGGGAGCCGCCGCCGGGCACGAAGCCCTCGGCCTTCGCGTCGTACGCGCCCTCCACCAGGCCCATGTACTCGCTCATCACGTTCCGGTGGAAGTACGGCGGCCGGAAGGTGTCCTCGCCGACGAGCCAGCGCGGCGCGAAGACGACGAAGTCGACGCCCGCGAGCCCCGGGGTGTCGGAGGGGGAGGTGAGGACGGTGAAGATGGACGGGTCGGGGTGGTCGTAGCTGATGCTGCCGATGACGTTGAAGCGGTGCAGGTCGTAGACGTACGGGACGTGGTTGCCGTGCCAGGCGACGACGTCGAGCGGGGAGTGGTCGTACGTGGCCTTCCAGAGGTTGCCGCAGAACTTGTTGACGACCTCGACCGGGCCCGCGGTCTCCTCGTACGCCGCGACCGGGGCGAGGAAGTCCCGGGGGTTGGCCAGGCCGTTGGCGCCGATGGGGCCGAGGTCGGGCAGGACGAAGGGGCTGCCGTAGTTCTCGCAGACGTAGCCGCGCGCCGTGGTGCCCGCGGTCAGCGGCTCGACGCGGAAGCGGACGCCGCGGGGGATGAGCGCGACGTGGCCCGGCTCGGCGCGCAGCAGGCCGAGTTCGGTGCGCAGCAGCAGTCCGCCGCGCTCGGGGACGACCAGGAGTTCGCCGTCGGCGTCGGAGAAGACGCGGGTCATGGGGGCGTTGGCGGCGTAGAGGTGGATGGCCATGCCGGCGCGCTGGGCGGCGTCGCCGTTGCCGCCGAGGGTCCACAGGCCGGCCAGGAAGTCGGTGCCGGGCGCGGGCTCCGGCAGGGGGTTCCAGCGGAGCCGGTTGGGGTCGGGGTCCGCTTCGGTGAACGGGGCGGTGCGCACGGTGCCGTTGCCGGTGCGGACGAAGCGGGGGTGGGCGGCGGAGGGGCGGATGCGGTAGAGCCAGGAGCGCCGGTTGTGGGCGCGGGGCTCGGTGAACGCGGAGCCGGACAACTGCTCGGCGTAGAGCCCGAGGGGCGCGCGCTGCGGGGAGTTGCGGCCGGTGGGCAGGGCGCCGGGGACGGCCTCGGTGCTGTGCTGGTTGCCGAAGCCGGAGAGGTACGACAGCCCCTCGGCGGTCTTGCGCGCCCGCTCGGCGCTCGCCTGCGCGGTGTCGGTGTGCTCGCCGCGTGCCTGCTCTGCGCTGCTGGTCATGGTGGTACCGCCCGCCTTCCCGTCACCATTCCTATGGAGAACCATAGGAATGGTCTCAGGTGGACGCCGGCGGCGCCACCCGGCCCGCGTGACCCACCGCACGCCCGGACGCCCTGGGCGCCGAAAACTACCGGCGCTAGTTTGGAGCCGTACGCACACCGCCGAACCACGGGAGACGTACCGATGCAGGCTCACGACGGCATGTTCCTCGACGGCCGCTGGCAGCCCGCCGCCGGCGACGGCGTCATCGAGGTCGTCGACCCCGCAGACGAGCAGGTC
>NZ_JACBXC010000711.1 GCF_013870535.1 Streptomyces phytophilus
GGGCTGCGGGCGTTGTGCGCGGCGGCGTGGACGTACGCGGGGGAGGGCTCCTGCGGCCTCGACCCGGGGAAGGCGCTGGCGCGTCTGGACCTGTGAGTGCCCGCCCACTCCACCGTTTGGTCAGGGTAGGCTAACCTAACTGCGTGTTGGTCGACGCCGCTCCCCGTACGGACACCGAGTTCAAGGACGCCCCGCCGCGCCGCCGGTGGCTCTCACCGCGCGCCGCGGGCCTGGTCGCCTCCTGCCTCGCGCTGCTGCTGGTCTGCGTGGCCAGCATCGCCGTCGGCGCCAAGCCGATCCCGCTGGACCAGGTCTGGCACGGCCTCTTCGCCTACGACGGCAACGACACCGACGTCGTCATCCGCGACATGCGCGTCCCGCGCACCCTCCTCGGCCTGCTCGCCGGCGCCGCCCTCGGCCTCTCCGGCGCCGTCATGCAGGCACTCACCCGCAACCCCCTCGCCGAGCCCGGGCTGCTCGGCATCAACGCCGGCGCCTCGGCCGCGGTCGTCAGCGCCATCAGCTTCCTCGGCGTCACCTCCGTCGCCGGCTACGTCTGGTTCGCGTTCGCCGGCGCCGCCGCCGTCTCCGTCGTCGTGTACGCCCTGGGCGGCAGCCGCAGCGCCACGCCCGTACGCCTCGCGCTCGCCGGCACCGCCGCCACCGCCGCGCTCTTCGGCTACGTACGCGCCGTCGAGCTGACGGACACCGCGGCGCTGGACAAGATGCGCTTTTGGACCACAGGTTCGCTCGCCTCCGCCGACATGACCACCATCCGGCAGGTGCTGCCGTTCCTCGCCACGGGCATCGCCCTCGCGCTGCTGCTCGCCCGCCCGCTGAACGCCATGGCCATGGGCGACGACACCGCCCGCTCCCTGGGCGCGCACCTCGCCCGCACCCGGCTGCTCGCCATGCTCTCCGTCACGCTGCTGTGCGGCGCCGCGACCGCCGCGTGCGGGCCCATCATCTTCGTCGGGCTGATGATCCCGCACATGGTGCGCGCCGTGACCGGCCCGGACATGCGCTGGATCCTGCCGTACGCGGCCGTCCTCGCGCCCGTGCTGCTGCTCGCCGCCGACGTACTCGGCCGGGTGCTGGCCCGGCCCGCCGAGGTGCAGGTCGGGATCGTCACCGTGATCCTCGGCGGGCCGGTCTTCATCCATCTCGTACGACGCCGGAGGATGGCGCAGCTGTGAGAACGCTCAACGTACGCGGCGCGAAGGGCGACCTGTCCGTACGCCTCGACCTGCGCGCCCTGCTCGTCTGCGTGCTGCTGACCGCCGCCGCGCTGGCCGCCGCGGTGGTCCTCGTCGGCACCGGCGACTTCCCGATCTCCTTCGGCGAGGTGGTGCGCACGCTGTTCGGCGGCGGCGATGCCGGGCAGCAGTTCATCGTCCGCGAACTGCGGCTGCCGCGGGTGCTCGTGGGGCTGCTCGTCGGCGCGGCGCTGGGCCTGGCAGGGGCGGTCTTCCAGGCCGTCTCCCGCAACCCGCTGGGCAGTCCGGACGTGCTCGGCATCTCGCACGGCTCCGCGGTGGGCGCGCTGGTGGTCATCGTGCTGTTCAAGGGCGGCTCGGAGGCGGTCGCGTTCGGCGCCGTCGCGGGCGGCATCGCGACCGGGGCGGCGATCTACGTGCTGGCCTGGCAGCGGGGCGTCGCCGGCTACCGGCTCGTCCTCGTCGGCATCGGCGCCGCCGCCATCCTCACCGGCGTCATCAACTACCTGCTCACCAAGGCCGACCTGGTCGACGCCGCCCGCGCCACGCTGTGGATCACCGGGTCGCTCGGCGGGCGGGACTGGACGCACGTGTGGCCGCTGGTCGCGGTCTGCGCGGTGCTGGTGCCGCTCGTGCTGGTCTTGGGCCGGCCGCTGCGGATGATGGAGATGGGCGACGACACGGCGTACGCGCTGGGCGTACCCGTCGAGCGGGTCCGGCTCGTGGCGCTGCTGGCCGCCGTGCTGCTCACCGCCGCCGCCACCGCCGCCGCGGGGCCCGTCGCGTTCGTCGCCCTGACCGCGCCGCAGCTCGCCCGCCGGCTGACCCGCTCGCCGGGACCCAACCTCGCGCCCGCCGCGCTCATGGGCGCCACGCTGCTGATCGTCGCCGACTGGGGGGCGCAGCGCGCCTTCGGCGCCGACCAGGTGCCCGTCGGCGTCGTCACCGGCGTGCTCGGCGGCGTCTACCTCCTCTGGCTGCTCGCCGCGGAACGACGGGCGGGCCGCATATGAACGACCGTACGCAGGACAGGAGCCCCGCAGTGAGCCGTCTCGCCGCCGCCGACGTCACCCTCGCCTACGACAGCCGGGTCGTCGCCGAGCACCTGTCGGTGGCCGTGCCCGACTCCTCGTTCACCGTCGTCGTGGGGCCCAACGCCTGCGGGAAGTCGACGCTGCTGCGGGCGCTGGCGCGGATGCTGAAGCCGGGCACCGGCGCGGTGCTGCTGGACGGCGAGTCCATCGGCACGCTGCCGGCCCGCAAGGTGGCGCGGACCCTCGGGCTGCTGCCGCAGTCGTCCGTGGCGCCCGACGGCATCACGGTCGGCGACCTCGTCGCCCGCGGGCGCTACCCGCACCAGGGGCTGCTGCGGCAGTGGTCGCGGGAGGACGAGCGGGTCGTCCAGGAGTCGATGGCCGCCACCGGGGTCGGGGAGCTGGCGGATCGCTATGTCGACGAACTGTCCGGCGGGCAGCGGCAGCGGGTGTGGATCGCGATGGCCCTCGCGCAGCAGACGCCGCTGCTGCTGCTCGACGAGCCGACGACGTACCTCGACATCCAGCACCAGATCGACGTCCTCGACCTGTGCGCTGAACTCCACGAGACGCAGGGGCGCACGCTCGTCGCCGTGCTGCACGACCTCAACCACGCGGCGCGCTACGCCACCCACCTGATCGCCATGCGCGACGGGCGGGTCGTCGCGGAGGGGGCGCCCGCCGACATCGTGGACGCGGAGCTGGTCGAGCGCGTCTTCGGGCTCAAGTGCCAGGTGATCGCCGACCCGGAGACCGGCACGCCGCTGGTGGTACCGGCCGCGCGCAAGGCGCGGGCGGGGGCGGCCGGCTGGGTCTGACCGGGGTCCTGTCGGTGGTTCGGGGTACGGTCTGTGCCATGAGCGAG
>NZ_JACBXC010000712.1 GCF_013870535.1 Streptomyces phytophilus
GCGGCGTCCACGCCTCGTACGGAACGTACGCGAACACGGTGGCCCAGCACTCGGTGAGCCGCCTGCGGGCGGAAGGGTCGGGCCACAGGGCCGGCTGCCGGGCGGCCGTGTCGGCGAGGGCGAGGAAGATGCGGGCCTCGGCCGGCCGGCGGAAGCCGGCGGGGCCGATGCCGTAGGCGGTGAGGCGGGAGAGGAGCAGGGCGCAGAGGCGGCGGTCGCCGGCTGCGAGGGTGAGGAGTTCCTTCAGCGCGGGGCGCTCGTCGCGGTCGTCCTCGGTACGGGCCAGGTGGTGCAGCCGGACCAGGGCCTGGTCGGGGTGGCTCACGGCCATCGCCTGGGCGCAGACCACGGTCAGCGCCAGCCGGTACGTCCTGGTCAGCCCCCGCTGGCGTACGTCGGCGAGGATCTGCCGACGGACGACGCGGCCGTGCACGTCGTGGCCGAGCCCCTCGGCCAGTGCCTTGGCGGCGTCCGGCAGGAGCCGATGCCCGGGCTCGTCCGCCCACTTGCGGGCGAGCGACAGCAGCTCTTCGGGGCCTTCGGTGCGCAGCGCCTGCTCGGCGAAGCGCTCGATGAACCGGTCCCGTTCCTCGCGCTCCAGGTCGAGGGTCCGCACGCTGTGCGCGACCCAGGCATGGAGGGTGGGGCGCAGGTAGGGGAAGTAGGACCAGAAGTGCCGGAGTACGGCCCGGACCCGGCCGGGCCGCTCGAAGCGCACCCGGCCGTCCGGCCCCGGGCTGCACCCGAGGGTGTGCAGCTCGGAGTCGAGATCGGTCCGGTCCAGCAGGGGGCGTTCGTCCTTGGGGTGCTTGACTACGGCGAGCAGGGCGTTCACGGCGTCGTGGACCGTGTCGGGCGTGGCGCCGTGGAGCATCGCGGCGGTCAGCGCCAAGGCCCGCCGGCGTCCGTCGACGAGCCCGCGGACGAAGGCCACTTCTGCGGAGTCGTCCTCCGTGAGCTGCGCCAGCTGGTCCGGCCACCACTGGTCGAACGACCCGCGGGCGCGGCGTCCCGGGCGCGGCGGACGCCGTCCGCCAGCCGCGCGACGTCGCGCATCGGGGCGTCGGCCAGGAAGCCGGCCAGGTCCGACGCGGCGAGTACGGCCGGGGACGGGGTGAGGTGCGCGCGGCGCAGGTAGCGCATGAGGACGTGGTCGGCCCGGGGGCGGGCGACATGCACCGTCAGCCGGTGCAACTCCGCCGGGAGGAAGTCGCGCAGCTGCGGGGAGAGCACGACGACGAGGCGGGCGTCGCGCTCTTCGAGTACGGACCGGAGCGCGGACAGCTCGTTGTGCAGCCCGGCGAACCGGGTCGCCTCGAAGTCGGACAGGTCCAGCAGCAGGCGGTCGCCGTCCGCGACGGCCCGCCGGTCGAGCGTCACGCCGCCGTCCTCGGCGTCCTCCGGGTCGACCTCGTGGATGCCGGTGCCGGTGGCCGGTTCGTACAGCAGCATCTGCGCCGCGGTGTGCCGGCCGGAGCCCGGCGGGCCCAGGAGGACGGCGGTGCGGTGCTCGCGCAGCAGGCGGCGTGCCTCGCCGAGGCGTCGGGGTGGGACGAAGCGCTGGTGGACGAAGGCGAGTTGCTCCTCGGCGATGGCGCGGGGGTCCTTGCCGCGGTTGCCGACGCGCTGGGACGCCTCGGTCATGGCGGCCATGTAGACGTACTGGTCACCGGGGCCGGAGTGGATCGGCGCGTGGGCCCCGGCGACGTAGGTGCCGGCGTCCGTCATCGGTCGTTCTCCCGGCGGCGGCGTGCGGGGCCGAAGTTCTGGTCGATGCCGCCGTGGTCGCTGCCGCCGACGATGTTGCCGTCGCCGCTGACCTGGGGGCCGTTGACCTGGTCGCCCTCGATCCGGTCGCCGTTGACCTGGTCGCCGGAGCCGGTGTGGAACGGGGCGTTCGCCTCGCCGACGACCGTGCCGATACGGCCGCTGATGTTGCCGATGCCGCCGCTCTGGCCGGTGTTGTGCATGCCGGGGGCGTCCGCCGTGCCGTCGGGTGCGGGCGCCGGGTCGGCGGCGGGGTCCGCCGGGGTGGTGGCGGGGTCGGGGCCGCGGTCGGCGGCGGCGAGTTCGGGGACCTGCTTGGCGAGCTGGTCGCCGATCACGGCGAGGTCGTGGCGGGCGGTCCGTAACGTGAAGCGCATGTACTGGCAGTCCGCCAGCCCCACGATGCTCTCCGGCAGCCGGCCCGGGTCCAGCTGCTCGGTGCTGCGGCCGACG
Organism: Streptomyces phytophilus; assembly: GCF_013870535.1. GTDB lineage: Bacteria > Actinomycetota > Actinomycetes > Streptomycetales > Streptomycetaceae > Streptomyces > Streptomyces phytophilus. Next base: position 2,221 of record NZ_JACBXC010000712.1, read on the forward strand.
AGGACGGGCATGACGGCGACGCCGTAGGCGAACGCCTCCTCGATCTCGCGGCGCACCCAGTCGTCCTCGTGGTCGAGCGCCCGGGCGCCCGGCCGGGCGGGGTGGACGGTGTCGGCCCAGCCGGGGCCGATGAGGGCCAGCAGGACGCTGCTGCGGCGTACGCCCTTGGTCAGGGCGTCGCTGTAGTTCTCACCCGCGGAGATGGACTTGGCGGCGAGGAAGACCATGCGGTCGCCGAAGCGGCGGGTCAGCTCGTGGTGGATGGCGTAGGCGGCGTCCTTGCCGTCGCTCGTGCGGTAGTTGATGAAGATTTCGGGCATGGCGGAGCTTCCCTTCGTACGGATCGATCGGTGGTGGGGTGGTGGGGTGGTGGGTGGTGCGGGTGGTCGGTCAGCTGGTGGTGCGTGGCGCGGCGGGGGCCAGGGCCGCGGTGAGGTCGGGGCTCAGCTCCCGTACGGCGGCGTTGCGCGGGTGGCGGCCCAGGATGCGGGCCGTGCGGCGGAGGTCGGCGGCGATGGTGGCGGAGTGGACGAGGGCGGCGTTGCCGAGGAGGGGGCGCAGGAGGTCGCAGGCGTGCTCGACCTGGCCGGACGCGGCGTGCGCGAGGGCGAGTCGGACACCGGAGCGGGTGCGGCTGCGTAGCGCGTGGGGCGGCATGCGTGCCGTCTCCCGGGCGAGGTAGTCGGCGGCGCGCTGGGGGCGGCCGAGGTGGTAGAGGCACCAGCCGGTGTACAGCGACACCACGTCCGGGACGTGGGAGGCGCCGATGACCGGCTCGGCGGGGTCCGGTTCGTCGCGGGCGAGGAGGTCGCGGGCGCGGTCGAGGCTGTGCATGGACGCGCTGTAGTTGCCGTCGAGCGCGTGTCCCTGGGCCTCGTGCTGGGCTGCGAGGCCG
>NZ_JACBXC010000713.1 GCF_013870535.1 Streptomyces phytophilus
GCCGCGGAGCTGCTCGCCGGGCGGGGGCTGGGCTGCACCGTCGTCGACCCGCGCTGGGTCAAGCCCGTCGACGGGCACCTGCCGCCGCTGGCGGACCGGTTCCGCGTCGCCGCCGTGGTGGAGGACAACAGCGTCGGCTCCGGCGTGGGCGCCGCCGTCGCGCGGGCGCTGCGGGACGCCGAAGTCGACGTACCCTTGCGGACGTTCGGCCTGCCGGGGGAGTTCCTGCCGCACGGCAAGCGGGCCGAGGTCCTCAAGGAGGCAGGGCTGACCCCGGCCCGGATCGCCGCCGCCGTCGGCGGGGTGCCCGCCGCCCGGAGCGGGGAGCCGGCCCGTACCAGACAGAGGGAAGAAAGCACCCGATGAGCTTCGACATCGGGGCGCTGCTGGCCGAGCGCGGGGGAGAGCGCTACGACCTGCACGCCCGGTACCTCAACCACCAGCTGCCGCGGATGTTGCACACGCTGGGCTTCGACAAGACGTACGTGCGGGGCGAGGGCGCGTACTTCTACGACGAGGAGGGCCGGGACTACCTGGACCTCCTCGCCGGCTTCGGCGTCATGGGCCTGGGCCGCAACGACCCGGTCGTCCGCAAGGCCCTGCACGACGTGCTCGACCTGGACCTCGCCGACCTCACCCGCTTCGACTGCCAGCCGCTGCCCGGGCTGCTGGCGGAGAAGCTGCTGGCCCACGCGCCGCACCTGGACCGGGTGTTCTTCTCCAACAGCGGTACGGAGGCCGTCGAGACCGCGCTGAAGTTCGCCCGCTACGCGACCGGCAAGCCGCGCGTCCTCTACTGCGACCAGGCGTTCCACGGGCTGACCACGGGCTCGCTGTCCATCAACGGCGTCGCGGCCTTCCGCGACGGCTTCGCGCCGCTGCTGCCGGACACCTCCCTCCCGCTGGGCGACCTGGACGCGCTGGAGCGGGAGCTGCGCGCCGGAGACGTCGCGGCGCTCGTCGTCGAGCCGATCCAGGGCAAGGGCGTGCACGCGCCGCCGCCCGGATACCTGCGTGCGGCGCAGGAGCTGCTGCACAAGCACGGCGGGCTGCTCGTCGCCGACGAGGTGCAGACGGGCCTGGGGCGCACCGGGGAGTTCTTCGCGTACGAGCACGAGGAGGGCGTCGAGCCCGACCTCGTGTGCCTGGCCAAGGCGCTGTCCGGGGGGTACGTGCCCGTCGGCGCCACCCTCGGCCGCGAATGGATCTTCAAGAAGGTCTACTCGTCCATGGACCGCGTGCTGGTGCACTCGGCGAGCTTCGGCACCAACGCGCCCGCGATGGCCGCCGGGCTGGCCACCCTGCACGTGCTGGAGGACCGGCGGCTGGTCGAGAACGCCCGGCACACCGGGGACCTGCTGCGCGGCAAGCTGGCCGGGCTGGTCGACCGGTACGAACTGCTGCACGACGTGCGCGGGCGCGGGCTGATGGTCGGCATCGAGTTCGGCAGGCCGGCGTCGCTGAAGCTGCGCGGGCGCTGGACGCTGCTCCAGGCCGCCCGCAAGGGGCTGTTCGCGCAGCTGATCGTGGTGCCGCTGCTGCAGCGCCACCGCATCCTCACCCAGGTCTCCGGCGACCGGCAGGAGGTCATCAAGCTGCTGCCGCCGCTGGTGATCGGCGAGCCGGAGGTGCAGCGATTCCTGGACGCGTTCACGTCGGTGATGGACGAGGCGCACGCGGGCGGCGGGCTGATCTGGGAGTTCGGCCGCACGCTGGCCAAGCAGGCGGTCTCCGGCCGCTGACGCCGGCAGCGGGCCCGGCGCGGCCGGCCTCAGGCGGTGAGCAGGTGGGCGCGCAGCCGGTCGCGGGTCGCGTCGCTCAGGTCCAGCGCCTCGCGCAGGTAGCGCTCGACGGAGCCCCAGCGTTCGGCGATCATGGCGAAGGCCGCGCCGAGGTAGCTCGCCCGCGCGTCGAACAGCGGGCTGAGCAGCTCCATCACCTCCGGCGACGTACCGCCCTGCGCCCCCTCGCCGCGCTGGACCCGGTAGCGCCGGTGCTGCGCGTTGGACTCCAGGTAGTCCGCCTCGATCGCCTCCCGCTCGACGCCCACGGCCAGCAGCGCGAGCGCGATCGTCAGCCCGGCCCGGTCCTTGCCGGCCGCGCAGTGCAGCAGGGCGGGCGTGCCGCCGCCGGCCAGCGAGTGCAGGATGCGGGAGTGCTCCGCGTTGCGGTTGACGATCATGTCCCGGTACGAGTCCTCCATGCGGGCCGCCGCCTGGCCGTCGCCGAGCAGCGAGCGGAGCGTCGGTATGTCGCCGTCGCGGACCAGCTTCCAGAACTCCTTGCCCTCGGCCGGGTCGTTGAGCGGCACGTTGACGTTCCGTACGCCCGGGAGGTCGATGTCGGGGCCGTCGAGGCGGATGTCGGCGGCGTTGCGGAAGTCGAAGACCGTGTGCAGGCCGAGCGAGCCGAGGAAGGCGGCGTCCTCGGCGGTGGCGTGGGCCAGGTGGCCGCTGCGGTAGAGCCGGCCGGACCGCGTCTGCGCGCCGCCGGCGGCGGGCAGCCCGCCGACGTCGCGGAAGTTGCGGACACCGGTCAGCTCCGGCTCGGTCGTCTGCGTCATCGAGGCTCCGTAACGTCGGGAGGGCACGGCCCTTCGACAGTACGACAAACGCACGCTGGACAAGGATCCCCCCGGCTGCGATGTTGTGTATCTCTGTTGAGTTATGGGAGATGAGATGGTCGAGGTCGGTGGGAACGGTCGGATCTGGCTGTTGTCGGGTGAGCACAGCAGCTACGCCCTGCGGCTGAACCGGCACGACGAGTTGCTGCACCTCCACTGGGGGCCGCGGCTCACGCTCGCCGACGCCGAGGCGCTGGCCGCCGAACCGCCGCCGCGCTTCCGCTCCTTCGAATCCCGCCTCGACGGCCGCGAGGAGTACCCCGTCGAGGGCGGACCCCGCTTCGTGCGGCCCGCGCTGGCCGTACGCGCCGCGGACGGCGACGGCGGGCGCGGCAGCGAGTGGGAGTTCCGCGGCGCCGAGACCGACGACGAGGTGCTGCGGCTCACCTTCCACGACCCCGTCCACCGCCTCGGCGTCACCCTGCACTACCGCATGCGCGCCGGCGCCGACGTGCTGGAGCGCTGGGCCACCGCCGTCCACGAGGGCGG
>NZ_JACBXC010000714.1 GCF_013870535.1 Streptomyces phytophilus
CGCGGCCTCCCACCCCGGCGGCGCGTCCTCCACCACCGCGCAGTCCGCCGGCCGTACGCCCAGCCGCCGGGCCGCCTCCAGGAACACGTCCGGCTCCGGCTTGCCCCGCGGGACCTCCTCCGCCGAGACCAGCGTCGTGAACAGCCCGTCGAGCCCGGCCGCCGGCAGCACCGCCTCGATGGCGGCGCGCGAGGAGCCGGACGCGACGGCGATCGGGCAGCCGGCCGCGCGCAGCTTCTCGGCGAACGTCCGCATCTGCGGGTACGCCTGGGTCGACGCCCGCGCCAGCTCCAGGTACGCGGCGTTCTTCTCCGCCAGCAATTCCGCCACCGGCGCCGCGAGCCCGTACCGTTCGCGCAGCGTGTGCAGCGTCTCCCGGGTGCCCACACCCAGGAACCCGGCGTGCTCCTCCCAGGTGAAGCCCGTGACGCCGTGCGCTTCGAGCACACGGCGCCCGGCCTCGTAGTAGTTCGGTTCGCTGTCGACGAGTGTGCCGTCGAGGTCGAAGACGACGGCGGTGGTACCGGTGGCGCTCATACGGCAAGCATGCCAAGCCCGGCACGAAGCGGACTGCCCGGGTCCGCCGGCCGGGGCAGAGGTCAGCCCGTGACCGGGATCCCGGGGTTGACCAGGCCGCGGCCGCCGGTGACGGTGTTGCTGCCGGAGACGGTCACGGGGCAGTTCTGCGCGTCGTAGTTGGTGACGTTGATGGCGTACCGGTCGGGGCCGGTCGCGCCGCCGAGGTCGGACCTGTTGCCGCGGAACGTGGCGTTGCAGCCCCAGCCGTCCTGCACTTCGTGGGTCTGGTAGCCGTCGTTGGTCGTGCCGCGGCCGGTGTTGTCCGCCACCAGCACGTCGTTCCCCTTGATGTCGACCCACGAGTCGTCGTAGTTCGCGCCGGTCAGGCCGCTGCCGTCGAAGGTGTTGCCGATGATCCGGGCGCCGGTCGTGCCCTCCTTGATGTCGATGTTCTCGCCGCCGACGCCGGGGCCGATCGTGTTGCCCTCGATGAGGATGCGGTCGCTGCGGTCGCCGGTGCCGCCCGCGCTGCCGACGTAGACGCCCTCGCCCATGCCGCGGCCGTCCTGGCCGGTGTCGTGGATCCGCGAGTCGGTGATCGAGCCGTCGGAGCTGGAGTTGCGGAAGTGCACCGCCTCCATGTCCAGGTCGTGCACGGTGACGGAGGCGATGGCCACGTGGTCGGCGTCGTCCAGCACGATGCCCTTCTGCCCGCCGGTGACCGTGAACCCGGTCAGGTTCCAGTACGAGGCCCCGTCCAGGTGCAGCCCGTAGCCGCCGCCGGTGACCAGCACGGCGGCGGCGGAGCCCGTGAGGGTGACGGGTGCCGAGCCGCTGCCCGAGGCGGTGATGTCGAAGTTGCCGCGGTACGAGCCGTCGGCCAGGCGGATCGTGTCGCCGGGGCCGGCGGCGGCGAGCGCCGCCTCCAACTCGTCGGCGGTGGACACGTCGATCACGTCGGCGGCGTCCGCGGGCCGCGCGGCGGCCGTCGTCTGGATGCCGCCCACCAGGGCGGCGGCGGACAACAGGGCGCCCGCGATCCGGGTGGTGTGCGCTCCGTGCATGCTGAGTCTCCTCGCGTCCGGTGGTCCCACGGTGCGCGGCCCCTGCGCGTACGGCATTGTCCTGCACACCCGCGGAACGCGGTACGTGGCCTTCGCGCCGCCGTCGCGCGGGGCCGTCCCGGGCGGCGCCGCCGGCGTGGGGAGTTGGCCGGACGGGCGGGAGATCGTCGGGTAGGGTCGCCCGGACCGGCCGGGACCTGGTGGAAGGAGAAGGCGCATGGGTGAATCGGTTCTGCGGGCTTGTGTCGGCTCGTTCTCCAGCGGTGGCGGCGCCGGGATCACCGTCGCCGACATCGACCCCGGCACGGGCGCCCTCACCCCGCGGCACTCGACCGACGCCCTGCGCGACCCGTCGTTCCTCGCCGTCGCCGACGGCGGTCTGCTGTACGCCGTGAGCGAGACCGAGAGCGGCAGCGTGGCCGCGTTCCGGCTCGCCGACGACAAGCCCGAGCCCGCCGGCGACCCCGTGCCCGTCAGCGGCGACCACCCCACCCACCTGGCGCTCGCCGGCGGCCACGTCATCACCGCCAACTACGCCTCCGGCAGCTTCAGCACCGTCCCCGTCACCTCCGACGGCACGCTCGCGGGACCCGCCGCCCTGCTCCAGCACGAGGGCAGCGGCCCGGTCGCGGAACGCCAGGAGGGCCCGCACGCCCATCAGGTGGTCCCCGATCCGACCGGCCGCTGGATCCTCGGCGTCGACCTCGGCACCGACTCCGTGCTCGTCTGCGCCCTCGACACCGAGCGCGGCGCCCTGCGGCTGAACCACGAGGTGCCGCTGCGCCCCGGCACCGGCCCGCGGCACCTGGTCTTCCACCCGGACGGCCACCGCGTCTACGTCGCCTGCGAGCTGGAGCCCGTCGTCACCGTCTGCTCCTGGGACGCGGCCACCGGCACCCTCGAACCGCTCGCCGAGGCCCCGCTGCTGACCGCCGAGCCGGACGCCACCCCGTACGCCTCGGGCATCGCGGTCTCCCCGGACGGCCGCTTCTGCTGGGCCGCCGTCCGCGGCCCCGACGTCGTCGCCACCCTCGCGCTCGACGAGGAGGGCGGGGTGCGGGAACTCGTCTCGAACACCCCCTGCGGCGGCACCTGGCCGCGGGACCTCGCGATCGACCCGCGGGGCCGCCACCTCTACGCGGCCAACGAGCGCTCCGGGGACGTCACCTGGTTCGAGATCGACAGCGCGACCGGCACCCCGCGCCGCACCGGCTCGGCCGCGGTGCCGGCGGCGTCGTGCGTCGTGTTCGCCTGACCCGGGGCCGGCGGCGGGCCCGTACCCCCGGCCCCTGAAACAGCGGCGCCGCCGGCTCCCGCCGGCGGCTCGCGAAGTCCTGCCCGGGGCCCGCGCCCCGCCCGTACGGCCGCGTCAGCGCATCGGCGACCCGGCGGGCTGCGGCGCGATGCCCAGCGTCGTCGTGTACTGCGTCAGCGCCAGCTGCCCCACCGACGGGTACGGCCCCAGCGGCTCCGCCGCCTCGCACGCCGCCTCCTGCGCCGCGGCGGCCAGCATCTCCGCGG
>NZ_JACBXC010000715.1 GCF_013870535.1 Streptomyces phytophilus
GAGGCGGACGTCGCGGAGAAGCCCCGGGCCCGTAAGAAGACCGCCGCCAAGCGCGCCTCCGCCAAGAAGGCGACGGCGAAGAAGGCCGCGGCCAAGAAGACGGCGAAGACCACCGCGAAGAAGGCCGCGACCAAGTCCGCCGCCACCAAGACGGCGACGAAGGCCACGGCCAAGAAGTCGGCCAAGAAGTCGGTCAAGAAGACCGCCGCGGCCGAGCAGGGCTCCCCGGCCTCGGTCTCGGTCACCACGGAGGGCTGACGCCGCCCGGATCCTTCTCGTACGCCCCTCGCCCCGCCGGTCCGCCGGCGGGGCGAGGGGCGTTTCCGCACCTTTTGTCCGCGCGCTTGACATCGGTCCGTGTGCCGGTTTTTGATACACCGCACTCGAACGCGCGGGCGCCCCCATCGCACGGCAGTCGAGGCAGCAGCCGGCAGCCGTGCACCCCAGGGGGTCGTTCCTTCCATGTCCGTGTTCAAGCCCACCGGGCGCCACCGGGCCGTCGCGCCGCGCAAGGGCGCGCGTCAGGCCGTCGCCCTGGCCACCGTCCTGTCCGCCGCCGGCGTGCACGCCGCGACCAGCGCGGGCGGCGCGGCGGCGGAGCCGCGGGTGTGGATCGAAGGGCCGATCTTCAACGACCCGCTGGGCACCGCGGACGAGCAGCACGCGATCCGCACCCGGCTGATCGAGCTGACCGACGCGGCGGTCCCCGGCTCGACGATCAAGGTGGCGGTCTACCACATCTGGGAGCAGCCGATCGTGGACGCGCTCGTACGCGCCCGCGAGCGCGGCGTGAACGTGCAGGTGCTGCTGGACGAGTCGAGCCGCAGCGACCGGCCGGACAACACCATGTACGCGAGCCTGAGGACGGCACTGGGCACGAGCACGGCGGCCGGTTCGTTCGTCAAGCTCTGCCCGGTCGACAAGTCCTGCCTCGGCGACCCGAAGTACGGGGCGTCCATCATGCACAACAAGTTCTGGCTCTTCTCCGAGGTCGAGGGCGCCCGGAACGTCGTCGTCCAGACGACCTCCAACTCGACGCCCTCGGCGCACACGAAGTTCTTCAACGACGCCCTTCTGCTGCCGAACAACCCGGCGATGTACGGGGCGTACTCGGAGTACTTCCGCGACATGGTCGGCGCCCAGTGGTCGAACTGGCGCTACCGCGCCGTGACCGCCAGCAACGGCCTCTACAAGGCGTACTTCTTCCCGCGGGCCGGGACGACCAACAGCACCGACACGATCCACGCCGTCCTCGACAACGTGCGCTGCACGTACAAGGACGCCGCCGGCGTGACCCAGCGCACCCTGGTCCGGGTCGCGATCTTCAAGGTCACCCGCAAGGCGATCGCCGACAAGCTCGTCGCGCTGAAGAAGGCGGGCTGCGGCGTCAGCCTCGTCTACGCCGAGTCCGACAGCGCGAAGAGCCAGGGCGGCACCCGCGGCACCTGGGAGGTGCTGCACGCCTCGGGCGGGCCCTCCCTGCGCTGCTACAACGACGACCGCGACCCGCAGAACCCGGGCCAGAAGCTGACCACGCCGTACATCGTGCACAACAAGTACGTGCTGATCGACGGCATGTACGCCGGCTCCCGGGACAAGCTGGTCTTCACCGGCTCGCAGAACTTCACCGGCCCCGCGCTGCGCGAGAACGACGAGGCCGTGGTCAAGATCGACAGCGACCCCGTGCACGACACGTACGTCGACCACTACACGTCGGTGCGGAGCGTGGCCTGGCCCGGGACCGCGGACAGGACGAACCTGTGCCAGGGTGTGAAGCCGCTGCCCCAGGACGGCGAGCGCGCCCTCCGCTAGACCGGTTTGACCAGGCGGTCAAGGGGCCCGTAACCTGGTCCGTCGGCGTGTCTGTGTGGCGCGCCAGGCTCCTGAGCAACTCCCTCCCGCAGCCTCCTCGTGAGCGGCGGGAGAGGCCGCTCATCCCATGTGCCCCAGCCGAGCGGCTGGCATCAGGGGTCTCCGTCGCGACTGAGGAAGAGAGCTGAAGCGCGTGTACGCGATCGTGCGCACCGGCGGCCGCCAGCAGAAGGTTTCTGTGGGCGACGTCATCGAGGTAGACCGGATTTCCAGCAAGAGCGTCGGCGAGAGCGTCGAGCTCTCCACTCTGCTCGTCGTCGACGGCGAGACCGTGACCAGCGACCCCTGGGTCCTGGACGGTGTGAAGGTCCAGGCCGAGGTCGTGGACCACCACAAGGGCGACAAGATCGACATCCTGAAGTACAAGAACAAGACCGGTTACCGCAAGCGGATCGGTCACCGCCAGCTGCACACCGCGCTGAAGATCACCCAGATCCCCGCGCCGGCCGCGAAGTAAGGACTGAGGAGAGATGGCACACAAGAAGGGCGCATCGTCCACTCGGAACGGTCGCGACTCCAACGCCCAGCGGCTCGGCGTCAAGCGCTTCGGCGGCCAGGTCGTCGGCGCCGGCGAGATCATCATCCGGCAGCGCGGCACCAAGTTCCACCCGGGCGCCGGCGTGGGCCGCGGCGGCGACGACACGCTGTTCGCGCTGATCCCCGGCTCGGTCCAGTTCGGCACCAGCCGCGGCCGCAAGGTCGTGAACATCGTCCCGGCCGCCGAGTAACCACCGGCTCCGGACACCACACAGCTGATCCGAGGGCGGTCCGCCGCTCCGCACGTGCCACGGACGACGTGCGGGGAAGCCGGGCCGCCCTCGGCGTGTTCCCATGACGGCGTACGGCACGAGCGTCCCGTACGCCGCCGCAGACCCCTGATCGCTCCTCACCGCCGGGAGGCACACCCCAATGACCACCTTCGTGGACCGCGTCACCCTGCACGTGGCCGCGGGCAACGGGGGACACGGCTGCGCCTCCGTACACCGCGAGAAGTTCCGGCCGCTCGGCGGCCCCGACGGCGGCAACGGCGGGCACGGCGGGGACGTCATCCTCACCGTCGACCAGAACGTCACCACCCTGATCGACTACCACCACACCCCCCACCGCAAGGCCACCAACGGCAAGCCGGGCGAGGGCGGCGACCGCGCGGGCGCCAACGGCAAGGACCTCGTCCTGGCGGTGCCGGACGGTACGGCCGTCCTCACCCAGGACGGCGAGGTCCTCGCCGACC
>NZ_JACBXC010000716.1 GCF_013870535.1 Streptomyces phytophilus
GCCGACGGCGCCGGGCAGCCGGACGGTACCGGGGACGAGGACGCGGGCCAGGGCGGCTCCGGCCGGGACGGGGAACCGGGCACGCAGGGCAAGGCGGTGGAGCGGCTCTGCGAGAAGTTCCTCGCCGTACGCGACGGGGAGGAGAAGGCCGGTGACAAGAGGTCCTGGAACCGCCTCGTCCGCGAGGCCGGCGGCGAGAAGGCCGTCGCCCGCTACTGCGAGAAGCACTTCGGCGACGGCGCCCGGGGCGAGGGCGGCGCCGGCAACGGCGACCACGACCGGCACGACGAAGACGACGAGGGCGACGAGGACGAGGACGACGACGACTGAACCGGGGCCCGCACGGGCGGGGACCGGCGGCGACCGCCGTGCGGGCCGGTGCCCGGCCCGTACCCCTCACTCGAACTGCGTCAGCACCATCGTCACCAGCCACAGCACGATGGCGCACGCGATCGTGACCGCCGGCCAGCTCCGCGCCGTCTCGCCCAGCGGATGCCGCCGCCGGACCGACGTCCACACCACCCAGAACGCCTCGGCCTCCGCGGGCTCCACGCGCTCGCCGTCCAGCAGCCACAGCGCGGGCCCGTCCGCGCCGGGCGCCGCTAAGCCGGAGGGCGCGCCGTCGCCCGGCACCTGCTCGACCTCCTTCACCAGCCGGCCGCCGCAGTAGCTCTCGCGTCGGATCACGGGGGCGTTCCTCTCGGTGGCGGATGCCGCGGAAAATGACGATGCCCGGGCAGAAAGGCGATCATAAGGTGGCCCGGTGACAGACGACCAACGCGAACGGCTGCGCAGGACCTTCACCGAGGCGCCGGAGCTGTACGACCGGGCCCGCCCCGGCTACCCGCAGGAGATGTACGACGACCTCGCCGCCGCCGCGCCCACCGGACTCGGGCCGGACTGCCGGGTGCTGGAGATCGGCTGCGGCACCGGGCAGGCGACCGTGCCGCTGGCCGGGCGCGGCTGCCGGGTGACGGCGGTGGAGCTGGGCGCGGAGATGGCGCGGGTGGCGCGCCGCAACCTCGCCGGGTACCCGGATGCGGACGTCGTGAACGCGGCGTTCGAGCAGTGGCCGCTGCCGCCGGAGCCGTTCGACGTGGTGCTCGCCGCCACCGCGTTCGCCTGGGTCGACCCGGCGGTCCGGGTGCCGAAGTCGGCGGACGCGCTGCGCCCCGGCGGGGTGCTGGCCACCGTCCGCACCCACCATGTGGCGGGCGGCACCGAGGAGTTCTTCGCCGCGGCGCAGGGCTGCTACGAGCGCTTCGACCCCGCCACCCCGCCGGGCCTGCGCCTGCGGCCCGGCACCGCCATCCCCGAGGACCGCGACGACCTCCGCGGCGAGGAGCGCTTCGAGGACCCGGTCTTCCACCGCTACGAGTGGGAGGTGGCGTACTCCACCGCGGAGTACCTCGACCTGCTGCGCACGTACTCAGGGCACCGGGCACTGCCCGCCCCGGCCCGCGACGCGCTGCTGGCCTGCCTCGCGGGCCTGATCGACGGGCGCCACGGCGGCCGGATCGCCAAGCGCTACCTGACCGAGCTGCGACTCGCCCGCCGCGCCGGGTGACGTACCGTCAGCCGTCCCGGTAGCGCAGCAGCAGCATCGCCGCGTCGTCGTGCAGCGGCGCCCGTACGTGCTCGATCACGTCCTGGCGCAGCGCGGTCAGCGCCCCTTCCGGGTCGGGGTCCTTGAGCAGTCCGGCGCGCTGCTCCAGCGGGTAGAAGGCCCCGGTGCGGTCGCGGGCCTCGGTGACGCCGTCGGTGTAGAACAGCAGCTGGTCTCCGGGGGCGAACCCCGCCGTGTGCGGCTCCGGCTGGGCGACGCCGTGCTCCCCGAGACCGAGCGGTAAAGCCCGCTGCGGCGGCGCGAGATAGCGCACGTCGCCGTCCTGGCGCACGGCCAGCGGCGCGGGGTGCCCGAAGTTGAGCAGCGTCACCTCCTGGCCGGAGCCCACCTCGGCGAGGATGGCGGTGACGAACTTCTCGCCGTCGAGCTGCCGGTCGAGCGCCCGCTCCAGCCGCTCCCCGACGGCCGTCAGGTCCGGTTCGTCGTACGCGGCCTCGCGGAAGGCGCTGAGCACCACCGCCGCCGTCTCCACCGCCTCCAGCCCTTTGCCCTGCACGTCCCCGACGATCAGCCGGACGCCGGCCGGCGAGGTCACCACCTCGTACAGGTCGCCGCCGATCCGTGCCTCCGCCACGGCCGAGGTGTACGAGACCGCCGCCCGCAGCCGCCCGGCGCTGCGCGGCACCGGGCGCAGCAGCACGCGCTGCGCCACCTCGGCGATCGAGCGCACGCTGGCCAGCTCCTCCTCGCGGCGATGCCGCATCCGCACCGCGAGCAGCGCGGCGACCGTGACGCCGACGACGGACAGCAGGGCCACATAGCCGCGCCGCGACTCGAACATCACGTCCGAGATGCCGAGCAGGACGCACAGCACCAGCGCGATGCCGCCGACGAACACCGTGCGCTGCCAGTTGCCGACCAGGCCGGCGAAGGCCGGCCCGAGCGAGACCAGGGGCAGGAACCCGACGTCCGGCCCGGCGGTGACGTCCACGACGGCGACGCAGCCCATGACGGCGTACGGCAGCGCGTTCAGCGTGCGGTGATGCGGCAACTTCCGGTCGGTCATGCGCTACTCGCTACTCCAGCCGCTGTTCGGCTCTGCACCTCGGACGGCGCGGAGATACGGCCCCCGTCGCGGCCGGCCCCACCCCGTGAGGCTAGGCAAGGATCGGCCCATCCGGGACCGATGCGGCCGAATCGTTGCCTGTCCGGCACCGGGATCGGCGCGTCGGTCCCCGTACGGTCGGGACAAAATACCCGCAACCTGGCCACGGGCGGCGCGGTTTCCCGCCGGGCGTGGCCGGATCCGAACGACTGCGGTCGAAGCAGGTCGCGACGTGAACGAACGGCCATTGTCCCTCAGGTGCGGTGCCGTCGTCATGGGTCGCGTCGGCCCCGTCCACCCCGAAGGAACTCCTCCGGTACAACCGCTGGTTGTCGATCCGGCCGTGTTTGTTGTTTGAATCGGTCCGTGACCCGGGGATTTGATGGCGCCTCCGACAACGCCCCGTTGTGTGAGGAGTCGCCGTGGCCAG
>NZ_JACBXC010000717.1 GCF_013870535.1 Streptomyces phytophilus
AGCTGGGCGTAGGTCTTCGCCCGGTACGCCTCCTCCAGCCGCTCCTCGAACTCGTCCATGGCGAGCCGGCCCTCCGCCAGCGCGTCACGCAGGATGTCGGCGACCCGCTCCCGGTCGGCGTCCGAGGCACGCAGCTCCGGCAGGTGCTCATCGCTCGTCATGGCATCGAGCTTACGGCCCCGGCCACGACAGGACACGGGCTCCGGGCGCCGCTGCTCCAGCCCTCGCGCGGGCGGGCCGTCACGCGTACATGCGGGCGATGACGTCCTCGATGTCCGGCTCCCGCACCGAGAGGTCGACCAGCGGCCACCGCTCGGCCACCTCCGCGACGAGCGGCGCCGCGCTGGCCCCGGCGGGGAACGCGAGCCACTGCCGCGGGCCCTCCACCTTCACCGTGCGGCAGCCGGCGACGTCGATGGGCGGCAGTTCGCGCTCCAGGTCGATCACGAGCATCCGCTCGCTCTCGCCGACCGCGTGCAGCCCGTCGAGGTCGCCGTCGTACATCAGCCGGCCGTGGTCGATGACCATGACCCGTTTGCAGAGCTGCTCGATGTCGGACAGGTCGTGCGTGGTGAGCAGCACCGTCGTGCCGCGGTCCGCGTTCAGCTCGCGCAGGAACTCCCGCACCTTCGCCTTGCTCAGCACGTCGAGCCCGATCGTCGGCTCGTCCAGGTAGAGCACCTCGGGGTCGTGCAGCAGGGCGGCGGCGATGTCGCCGCGCATCCGCTGGCCGAGGGAGAGCTGCCGCACCGGCACCTCCAGCAGGTCGCCGAGGTCCAGGAGTTCGGTGCAGCGCGCCAGGTTCGCGTGGTAGCGGTCGTCGGGGATGCGGTACATGCGGCGCATCAGCCGGTACGAGTCGAGCAGCGGCAGGTCCCACCACAGGGTGGTGCGCTGGCCGAAGACGACGCCGATGCGCCGGGCCAGCCGCGTCCGCTCCCGCGCCGGGTCGATGCCGGCGACGCGCAGCCGGCCGGAGCTGGGCGTGAGGATGCCGGTGAGCATCTTGATGGTGGTGGACTTGCCCGCGCCGTTGGGGCCGATGTAGCCGACCATCTCGCCGCGGGGCACGGAGAAGCTGATGCCGCCGACGGCGCGCACCTCGTGCCGCGTACGGCGCAGCCGGCCCGCCCGGCGGCGTACGGCGAAGACCTTCCGCAGGTCCTCGACCTCGATCACGTGCTCCTCCTTCGCGTCGTGTGCACCGTCAGGTCAGCTCCCCGTGCTGCGGTATCCGCGCAGCCCCGTGCGCCACGCCAGCCCGGCCAGCGCGCAGCACGCGGCGGCGACGAGCGGCGAGGCGAAGTCCACCCAGCCGGGCAGGCCCAGCGGGTCGTCGCGGCCGAGGATGTGCAGGGCCGGCAGCCAGTTGACGAACGCCAGCGGCACGACGAACGTGACGCCGCGCACCAGCTCCTTGGTGAAGATCGTCGGCGGGTACTGCGTGAGCGTGTTGCCGCCGTACGTGAAGGAGTTCTGCACCTCCGCCGCGTCCGTGGCCCAGAACTGGAACGCCGCGCCGCAGGCGAACACCGCCCCGAAGATCGCCGCCCCCGACAGCACCATCACCGGGACCAGCAGCACCGAGACCGGCGTCCACGCCACGCCCTCCAGCGCCGTCAGCGACCAGACCAGCACGATCAGCCCCTGCAGCACCCGCCCGATCCGGCGCAGCGCGAAGCGGTCGGCGGCTATCTGCGCGAACACCGGCACCGGGCGGACCAGCAGCGTGTCCATCGTGCCGTCGCGGATCCGGCCGCCGATCCGGTCGAGGTTGCCCAGCAGCAGGTCGGCCAGGCCCAGGGACGTGGAGGTGGTGCCGTAGAGCAGCGCGACCTCGGCGAACGTGAAGCCGCCGAGCACGTCGGTGTGCGAGAACATGATCGCGATCGTGGCGAAGTCGGCGGCGGTCATCAGCAGGTTGCCGAGCGCGGTCATGGCGAACGACATGCGGTACGCCATCGTCGTACGCACCCACATGGCGACGATCAGCCCGTACCCCCGCGCCCCCGCGGCCAGGTCAGCCACCCTGGACCACCACCTTGCGGGTCGCGACCGCCTGCATCGCCCGCCCGGCGGCCAGCAGTGCCGCCCCCCACACCGCCTGGAACGCCAGCGCCCCGGCGAGGCCCGCGCCGGTGTGCCGGCCGAGCAGCACGTCGGCGGGGACCTGGAGCATCGCGGCCCACGGCAGCGCCTGCGCGATGTCGCCGAAGGCGCCGGGGAAGACCGTCAGCGGCAGCAGGGTGCCGGAAAGGAGCATCGCCACCAGCGCGTTGATCATGTTGATCCCCTGGCCGTCGAGGAGCCAGAACGCGGCGAGGCCGACCAGGTAGCGGATGGCGAAGCTCACCACGCAGCCCAGCGCCACGGAGAGCAGGAACAGCAGCCAGGTGTGCACCGCCGTGGGCAGCGCCAGCTCGAAGGCCAGCGCCCCCGCCGCCATCGGGACGATGCCGCGGCCGAGGAGCTGGAACGCGGCCCGGCCCATGTCGTGGGCGCACCACCAGAGCTGGAGGTCCGCGGGCCGGTAGAGGTCCACGGCCACGTCGCCGGAGCGGATGCGCTCCTGCAGCTCCTCCTGGAAGCCGAAGCCGAGGAGCGCGGCGGGCGCCAGCAGCGCCTGGCCGACCCAGACGAAGGTGAGCGCCTGCGCCTGGTCGTAGCCGCCGAGCTGCGGGCGCTCGTGCCACAGCGCGATGAAGGTGTACGCCAGGATGAAGCCGAAGACGGTGTTGGTGAAGACGCCGGCGGCGGTGGCCGCGCGGTACGTCGAGAACCGGCGGAAGCCGCCGGCCGCCACCAGCCCGTACAGCCGCAGCGCCTGCACGGCGGGCGCGTCCCGCAGTCCGTTCCACTCGCGCATGGCGCCTCCACCCCCCTCACCGGCCGCCCGAGCACAAAGGTGCCGACTCTAGTCCAGTCGGGTTGAGCCCTGCGACCGGTTATCCACACCTCCCGGATATCTGCATTCTTAATGACAAACTGCTCGCAAGTGTCATATCAGGCGACAGCACGAGCCCACGGACGGCAGATGAGCCACACGGAGATGCGACAGGGCACCCGGAGCTTCGGCCCCGAGGCGGAGCCGGAG
>NZ_JACBXC010000718.1 GCF_013870535.1 Streptomyces phytophilus
ACGTCCGTGGCCGCGAGCCGCAGGTCGCACAGGAGCGCCAGGTCGCACCCGGCGCCGACCGCGGGTCCGTTCACCGCCGCGATCAGCGGCACCTCGCAGCCGTAGAGCGCGCGGGTGAGGCGCTGGATGCCGCGCCGGTAGCCGTCGAGTTGCCGGTGCGGAGGCCCGCCGAAGCCGTCGTTGCCCGCGGCCATCGCCGCGATGTCGCCGCCGGTGGAGAAGGCGGAGCCGGCCCCGGTCAGCACGACGGCGCGCACGGAGCCGTCCGCGTCCGCCGCGTCCGCGAGGCGTACGAGGGCGTCCACGACCGCCGCGCCCGAGACCGGATTGCGCCGCTCCGGCAGGTTCAGGGTCCAGGTCACGACGTGCCCGGAGCGTTCCACGAGGACCGGATCTGCCAAGGCCCCTCCCGATGTCGTACGGGCTGCGCGGTCACGTACCGCGGCGCCGCAGGTGCCTCCAATCCATCACGTACGGCGGCCGGTGCACCAAGACCCGGCGCCGATCACTTCCATAGCCGCCGGCTATGCGTGCGGGCGGCGGGGCGGCTCATAGGCGCTGCCTATCCCTGCATTCACCAAGCGGGCTTTGACCGGCTCCGTACGTCCCTCGTTCACTGGTGGCGAACCGAGCCGAGGAGGCGCCCATGCGGGACGCAGTGATCGTGGACGCGGTGCGTACGCCGATCGGAAAACGGGACGGGGCGCTGGCCGGCATCCATCCCGCCGACCTGTCCGCGCACGTACTGACGGCGCTCGCGGACCGCAACGACTTCGCGCCCGGCGACGTCGACGACGTGGTCTGGGGCTGCGTCGGCCAGGCCGGCGACCAGACCGGGGACATCGCCCGCACCGCCGTGCTCGCCGCCGGCTGGCCGGACTCCGTGCCCGGCGTGACCGTCGACCGCCGCTGCGGCTCCAGTCAGCAGGCGCTGCACTTTGCCGCCGCCGGGGTGATCGCCGGGCAGTACGACCTGGTCGTCGCCGGCGGCGTGGAGTCGATGAGCCGGGTGCCGCTGGGCGCGGCGGCGCAGGGCGGCAAGCCGCACCCGCCGAGCGTGCTCGGCCGCTACGGCGTCAGCGGCTTCAGCCAGGGCACCGGGGCGGAACTGATCGCCGAGCGGTGGGGCCTCACCCGGGAGCGGCTGGATACGTACGCGGTCCGCTCGCACGACCGCGCCGCCGCGGCCACGGACGCCGGCGCCTTCGAGGGGCAACTCGTGCCCGCCGGCGGGCTCCGCGGCGACGAGGGCATCCGACGGGGCAGCTCGGTGACCACGCTGGCCGGGCTGAGGACCGTGTTCCGGGAGGACGGGGTGATCACCGCGGGCAACTCGTCGCAGATCTCCGACGGCGCCGCCGCCCTCCTCGTCACCTCCGGCGAGACCGCCAGAGCCCGGGGCCTGCGGCCGTTGGCGCGCGTGCACACCGCGGTGGTCGCGGGCGACGACCCCGTCGTCATGCTCACCGCCCCCATCGCCGCCACCGCCAAGGCGCTCAAGCGGGCCGGTCTCGGCATCGGCGACATCGGCGCGTACGAGGTGAACGAGGCGTTCGCGGCCGTCCCGCTCGCCTGGCAGGCCGAGACCGGCGCGGCCGACGACCGGCTCAACCCGCTGGGTGGCGCCATCGCGACCGGCCACCCCCTCGGCGGCAGCGGTGCCGCCCTGCTGACCCGGCTGGTCCACCACATGCGCGACCGGCGCATCCGGTACGGGCTCCAGACCATGTGCGAAGGCGGCGGCATGGCCAACGCGACCGTTCTCGAACTCCTCGGGTAGCAGCGATGAGACGCACCATCTTCGGCGCCGCACACGAGACGTTCCGCGCCACCGCCCGCGACTTCCTCGACGAGCAGATCGTGCCCCGGTTCCCCGCCTGGGAGGAGGCCGGGATCGTGCCGCGGGAGGTCTTCCACGAGGTCGGCGCGCTCGGCGTGCTCGGCATCCAGATCCCCGAGCGGCACGGCGGCGCGGGCGAGTCCAGTTTCCTGTACCCGGCGATCTGGGCGGAGGAGACCGCCCGCGCGCACGTGAACCTGGGCGGTCTCGGCGTCCATCTCAACGTCGTCGTGCCGTACTTCGTCGCGTACAGCAGCGAGGAGCAGGCGCGGCGCTGGCTGCCCGGGCTGGGCAGCGGTGCGCTGATGGCGTCGATCGCGATGACCGAGCCCGGCACCGGCTCCGACCTCGCGGGCATGGCCACCGCCGCCGTACGGGACGGCGACGACTGGGTGCTCAACGGCGCCAAGACGTTCATCACCGGCGGCATCAACGCCGACCTGGTCGTCGTCGTCGCGCGCACCGACCGCGGCGGCGAGCGCCGGGACGGGCTGTCGCTTCTGGTCGTCGAGCGGGACATGCCCGGCTTTACCCGGGGCCGCAACCTCGACAAGCTGGGCCTGCGCACCCAGGACACCGCGGAGCTGTTCTTCGAGGACGTACGCGTCCCCGCCGGGAACCTGCTCGGCGAGGAGGGCCGGGCGTTCACGTACCTGACCGGGAACCTGCCGCAGGAGCGCCTGGCGATCGCGGTGTACGCGCAGGCCGCCGCTGAGGCGGCGGTGGCGGGCACGCTCGACTACGTCCGGGACCGGAAGGTGTTCGGCAAGAGCGTCTCCTCCTTCCAGAACACCAAGTTCGAGCTGGCCGCCTGCGCGACCGGCCTGGAGGCCGGGCGGGCGCTGGTGGACCGGGCGCTCGCCGCGCACGAGGCGGGGGAGCTGTCGGCGGCCGACGCCGCCAAGGTGAAGGTCTTCTGCACCGAACTCCAGGGCGACGTGGTCGACCGCTGCCTGCAGCTGTACGGCGGCTACGGCTACATGCGCGAGTACCCGATCGCCCGGTTGTACGCGGACGCCCGCGTCAGCCGCATCTACGGCGGCACCACCGAGGTGCTCAACACGATCATCGCCAAGTCCCTCGGCCTCTAGCCCCGTTCTGTACCCCCGTCACGAGAGGCGTGTCATGCGCTTGGAAGGCATCTCCGCCGCCGTCACCGGCGGCGCCCGCGGCCTCGGGCTGGCCACCACCCGCATGCTTGCCGCGGCAGGCTGCCGGGTGACGGTGATCGACCTGCCCGACAGCGGC
>NZ_JACBXC010000719.1 GCF_013870535.1 Streptomyces phytophilus
CACCTGTCGGTGCTGATGGGCGCCAGCTACGGCGCCGGTCACTACGGCATGTGCGGCCGCTCGCCGACCCGGACCTCGGCCCCAACGTGATCTTCTTCGACCCGTCCTCCCCCGACATCCAGGGCCGGCTGGACCAGATCTTCCGCCAGCAGGAGTCGGCGCAGTTCGGCACCGGCCGCTACGCGCTGCTCTTCAAGCCCGGCACGTACAACGGCCTCAACGCCCAGCTCGGCTTCTACACCTCCATCATCGGCCTCGGCCTGTCCCCCGACGACACGCACTTCAACGGGGACGTGACCGTGGACGCCGGCTGGTTCCAGGGCAACGCGACCCAGAACTTCTGGCGCTCGGCCGAGAACCTGTCGCTCAGCCCCGTCAGCGGCACCAACCGCTTCGCCGTCTCCCAGGCCGCGCCCTTCCGCCGCATGCACGTACGCGGCAACCTCAACCTCGCGCCCGACGGCTACGGCTGGGCCAGCGGCGGCTACATCGCCGACAGCCGCATCGACGGCACCGTGCAGCCGTACTCGCAGCAGCAGTGGTACACCCGCGACAGCAGCATCGGCGGCTGGCTCAACGCCGTGTGGAACATGGTCTTCTCCGGCGTCGAGGGCGCGCCGGCGCAGTCCTTCCCCGAGCCGCCGTACACCACCCTGGACACCACGCCGGTCTCCCGCGAGAAGCCGTTCCTCTACATCGACGGCGCGGACTACCGCGTCTTCCTCCCCGCGCTGCGCCGCAACGCCCGCGGCACCACCTGGGGCGGCGGCAGCCCGCAGGGCGAGTCGCTGCCGCTGTCCGACTTCCACATCGTCAAGGAGGGCGCCACCGCGGCGAGCATCAACGCCGCGCTCCAGGAGGGCAAGCACCTGCTGCTCACCCCGGGGATCTACCACATCGACGCGCCGATCGAGATCGACCGGGCGAACACCGTGGTCCTCGGCATCGGCTACCCCACGATCATCCCGGACGGCGGCGTCGCCGCCATGAACGTCGCCGACGTCGACGGGGTACGCCTCGCCGGCTTCCTGCTGGACGCCGGGCAGCAGAACTCCGACGTGCTGCTCCAGGTGGGCCCCGAGGGCTCGTCGGCGGCCCACGAGAGCAACCCGACCACGCTGCAGGACGTGTTCATCCGCATCGGCGGCGCGGGCCCGGGCAAGGCGACCACCAGCATGGTGATCAACAGCCGGCACGTGGTCGTCGACCACACCTGGGTGTGGCGCGCGGACCACGGCGACGGCGTCGGCTGGGAGACCAACCGGTGCGACTACGGCGTCGTCGTCAACGGCGACGACGTGCTGATGACCGGGTTCTTCGTGGAGCACTTCAACAAGTACGACGTGCAGTGGAACGGCGAGCGCGGCCGGACGATCTTCTTCCAGAACGAGAAGGCGTACGACGCCCCGAACCAGGCCGCCATCCAGAACGGCGACCTGCGGGGCTACGCCGCGTACAAGGTCGCCGACGACGTCACCCAGCACGAGGGCTGGGGCATGGGCAGCTACTGCTACTACAACGTCGCCCCGGACATCGTGCAGGAGCACGGCTTCGCCACGCCGACGGGCTCCGGGATCAAGTTCCACAACATCATGGTGGTCTCGCTCGGCGGTCAGGGGCAGTACGCCCACGTCATCAACGACCACGGCAGTCCCACCTCGGGTACGGACACGATCCCCTCCAAGGTCGTCGCCTACCCCTGAGCCGCACCGGCGGGTGCGCAAGCCCCGCCCCCGGTCCTGCGGACACCGGGGGCGGGGCGGGGGGGTCGCCGGACCGCGGCGGCCCCCGGGGCGCGCGGTGCGGGTCAGGACGACTCGCGTACGACCAGGGTGGGGCGGAAGACCACCGAGGGGGGCGCGGCGCCGGGTTCCCTGATCTGGCGGAGCAGCAGCCGCGCCATCTCGCAGGCCATGTCCTCCACCGGCTGCCGCACCGTCGTCAGGGCCGGCTCCGACGCCTCGGCCGCCTCGCTGTCGTCGAACCCGACCACGCCCACGTCCTCGGGCACCCGGCGACCGGCGCGGAGCAGCACCGGGACCACGCCCAGCGCCATCAGGTCGGAGGCGACGAACACCCCGTCGAGGCCGGGGTGGTCCGCGAGCAGCCGGCGCATCGCCGCGGCGCCGCCGGCGCGGGTGAAGTCGCCCTCCGCCCACGGGAGTCCGGTCACCCCCAGCGCGGCGAGCGCGCCGCGGAAACCCTCCAGCCGCTCCTGCGCGGCCGGCATGTCCTGCGGTCCCGCCACCGTGCCGATCAGCCGGCGCCCCTGGGCCACCAGGCGCTCCGCGGCGAGTTGCGCGCCGGCGCGCTGGTCCACCTCGACGTACGGCAGCGCCGCCGACCGCCCCGGGCGGCCCGCCAGGACCGTGGGCAGCGCCGTTTCGGAGAGCATCCGCGGCAGCGGGTCGTTCGGGTCCGAGGAGATGAGGACGACGCCGTCGACGTGGCCCTGCCGCAGGTACGTGAGCACCTGCCGGCGCGACGCCTCGTCGTCGGCGACCATCAGCACGGTCTGCATGCCGGCCGGGCGCAGCACCTGGAGCAGCCCGCTGACAACGCGGCCGAAGTGCGGGTCGGTGAACATCCGGCCGATGAACGGCGTGGCGAGCTGCCGCTGTTCGCGCTCGGAGACCACCAGCGCCACGGAGTCCGTGCGCCGGGTCACCAGGGAGCGGGCGGCGCGGTTCGGCGCGTAGCTGGTGGCGGTGATCGCCTCCTCCACCTTGCGGCGCAGCGCGGCGTCGACGGTGGGCGAGCCGTTGATGACCCGGGAGGCCGTCGCCCGGGACACCCCCGCCACCCGGGCCACGTCCTCCAGGGTGGCGGGGCGGCCGGGCCGCCGAGCTTCTGTTGCCATGCAGCCTTTATACCGTCCGGCGAAAGGAGGTCAGAGAGCGCTCCCCCATTCGACCACCGCACGCGGGCAGCCCCCTTGACGGGCCGGTGGCGGCCCGCCATCCTCACCGACGAGAGAGCGCTCTCTCCGGCTCGTGAACCCCGCAGCACCATGCCAGGCAACGCAGCCCCCACCTGAGGAGAGCCACGATGCACTCCCCCACCCGCAGACGCACGCACCTCGCCGTC
>NZ_JACBXC010000072.1 GCF_013870535.1 Streptomyces phytophilus
ACTCCCTGGCCGGCGTGCTGACCGGGCTCGTGCTGCTCACCGCGGGCTTCTTCGCCGGGCACGCGGTCGCCTCGGCCTCCGTCAGCCACGCGGCGAAGACCGGCAAGGCGCAGGCGTCGGCGCTGTACCAGGTCGCGTACTACGTCGGGAACAGCGCGGGCGCCACCGTCGGCGCCGTCGCCTTCCACGCGGTCGGCTGGAACGGCGTCGTCGTCCTCGGCCTCACCGCCCTCACCGGCGTCACGGGCATCACCATTCACGCCACTCGCCTGGCCACCGCGGCGACCCGCACGGCGGCGCACGACGGGGCGCGGACGGAGCCCCGCGCGACGGTCCGCACACGCACTCCCGCAGGCCGCCCCGTATCCGGTGAACCGACTGGTCAGGGGATTGGTGCCGGGCTCGCGCGCACCGCCGAAGGCACCGGCGCGGAGACGATCCGGTAACGGGTTCGTTGCCGGAGGTTCAGCTTGTTCTACGCGCGTTACGATGCCCCCGAAGCAGCGCCGGAAAGAGGCGCTTCGCCAAGACGAAGGGGAAGTCCTCTTGCGCCGGGTAACCAAGATCGCCGCCGCGGGCGTGGCAACCGCGGCTCTCGCTTTCACCAGTGCTGCGTGCAGCAGCGACAGCGGCAGCAGCGACAAGGGCGTCGGCCTCGCGTTCGACGTCGGCGGCCGCAGTGACGCCTCCTTCAACGAGTCGGCGGCCCGCGGGTACGACAAGGCCAAGAAGGAGTTCGACCTCGGCGGCAAGGAGTTGACCGCGCGCGACGGCGAGACCGAGGCCGACCGCGAGCAGCGCCTCACCTCCCTCGCCGAGGCGGGCTACAACCCGGTGATCGGGGTCGGCTTCGCGTACGGCAAGTCGGTCAACAAGGTCGCCAAGGACTTCCCCGACACCACGTTCGCCGTGATCGACGAGGCGTCGCAGGCGAAGAACGTGGCCGGCATCACCTTCGCCGAGCACGAGGGCTCGTACCTGGCGGGCGTGGCCGCCGCGCTGAAGACCAAGACCGGCAAGGTCGGCTTCATAGGCGGCGTGCACAACAACCTGATCAAGAAGTTCGAGGCCGGCTTCGTCCAGGGCGTCAAGGACACCGAGCCGGACACCGAGATCGACGTCAAGTACCTCTACGAGACCGACATCAAGGGCTTCCAGGACCCGCTGCGCGCCAAGAGCAGCGCGGAGGGCATGCTCGACTCGGGCTCGGACATCATCTACAGCGCCGCGGGCCTCTCCGGCACCGGCTCGATCGAGGCCGTGGCCGCGCAGGAAGGCGCCTGGGCGATCGGCGTGGACTCCGACCAGTACCGCGACAAGGCGCTGGCGGACTACCAGGACTCGATCATGACCTCGGTGGTCAAGAACGTGGACGTCGCCGTCTACGACGTGATCAAGAGCGTCCAGGACGAGAAGCCGCTCACCGGTGACACGGCCTTCGCGCTCAAGGACGACGGCGTGAGCCTCGCCACCTCCGGCGGGTTCATCGAGGACGTCCAGGGCGAGATCGACGCGGCCAAGCAGAAGATCGCCGACGGCGAGATCAAGGTCAGCGACACTCCCTGAGCACGGTACGTGTCACGGGGTCCGGGGGACGGCGCGAGCCGGCCGTCCACCGGACCCCGCGCATCTGCCTCCGGACTACGCGCGTAGCGTGATATGCCGTAACTCGCGTCACGTAACTCGCGCCTTCCGTAGGGCGCTTCGGTACGTCCGCCGCCCCGCATCCACCGCCCTCGACGAGGAGTGTGCGCCATCACAGCCCCCAGCAGCAGCTCCACGGCAGCGGACCCGCCCGCCGGCGCCGCCGCCGTCGAGCTCCACGGCATCACGAAACGCTTTCCGGGCGTCGTGGCCAACCACGACATCGACATCACCGTGCGCCGCGGCACCGTGCACGCCCTCGTCGGCGAGAACGGGGCCGGCAAGTCGACCCTGATGAAGATCCTCTACGGCATGCAGAAGCCGGACGAGGGCACCATCACCCTCGACGGCACGCAGGTCGCGTTCGCCAGCCCCGCCGACGCCATCGCGCGGGGCATCGGCATGGTGCACCAGCACTTCATGCTCGCCGACAACCTCACCGTGCTGGAGAACACCGTCCTGGGCAGCGAGAAGCTGCACGGCATCGGCGACGGCGCGCGCGCGAGGATCAGGGAGCTGTCGGAGGCGTACGGCCTCGGCATCCGCCCCGACGTGCTGGTCGAGGACCTCGGGGTCGCCGACCGGCAGCGGGTCGAGATCCTCAAGGTCCTCTACCGCGGCGCCCGCACCCTCATCCTCGACGAGCCCACCGCCGTCCTCGTCCCGCAGGAGGTCGACGCGCTCTTCGACAACCTGCGCGGGCTGAAGGCCGAGGGCCTGACCGTGCTGTTCATCTCGCACAAGCTCGGCGAAGTCCTCGCCGTCGCCGACGACATCACCGTCATCCGGCGCGGCACGACGGTCGCCTCCGTCAAGCCCGCGGACGTCACGTCCAAGCAGCTCGCCGAGCTGATGGTGGGCAGCGAGCTGCCGACCCCCGAGACCCGCGAGTCGACGGTCACGGACATACCCATGCTGCGGGTCGGCGACCTGCACCTGACGGCCGTCGACGCCGACGGCGTACCGCGCGAGGTGCTCGACCGCATCTCCTTCACCATCCACAAGGGTGAGGTGCTGGGCATCGCCGGCGTGGAGGGCAACGGCCAGTCCGAGCTGGTCGAGGCCATCATGGGGCTGCGCGACCCGGACGACGGCAGCATCGTGCTGGACGGCGCGGACATCAGCCACGCCGCCACCCGCAAGCGCCGCGAGGGCGGCATCGGCTACATCCCCGAGGACCGCCAGCGGCACGGCCTGCTGCTGGAGGCCCCGCTGTGGGAGAACCGCATCCTCGGCCACACCACGGAACGCCCCAACAGCCGCGGCCTGCTCATCGACGCCGCCGCGGCCCGCAAGGACACCAGGCGGATCGTCGAGGAGTACGACGTCCGCACCCCCGGCATCGACGTGACCGCCGCCTCGCTCTCCGGCGGCAACCAGCAGAAGTTGATCGTCGGCCGGGAGATGAGCCACCAGCCGAAGCTGCTCATCGCCGCCCACCCCACGCGCGGCGTGGACGTGGGCGCGCAGGCGGACATCTGGGAGCAGATCCGCGAGGCCCGCCGCGAGGGGCTCGCGGTGCTGCTGATCTCCGCGGACCTGGACGAGCTGATCGGCCTCTCGGACACGCTGCGGGTGATGTACCGCGGGCGGCTGGTCGCCGACGCGGACCCGGCGGCGATCACGCCGGAGGAGCTGGGGAGCGCGATGACGGGCGCCGCGAGCGGCCACCTGGAGGACGACACGGCGGCGCCGGACGCGGCCGTACGGAAGCCCGCGGCGCCGGACACCTCCGGTGACGCCGACGGCGGGCAGGGCGGAGGCCGTACGCGATGAAACGCCTCGACAGGGACAAGCTGATCACGGCGGTCGGCGCCCCGGTGCTCGCGGTCTTCGCGGCGCTGGTGCTGACCTCGGTGATCATCCTGATCTCCGGGAAGGACCCGTTCCGGGCCTACCAGGTCATGATCGAGTTCGGCACGACCGACCGCAGCGCCATCTACATCGTCAACAAGTCGACGATGTTCTTCCTCTCGGCGCTGGCCGTGGCCATCGGCTTCCGGATGAACCTCTTCAACATCGGCGTCGACGGCCAGTACCGCATCGCGGCCTTCTTCGCCGCGGCCGTCGGCGGCGCGCTGTCGCTGCCCGGCATCATCCAGATCCCGCTGATCATCCTCGTCGCCATGGGCGTCGGCGCGATCTGGGCGGGCATCGCGGGCGTGCTGCGCACCACCCGCGGCGTCAGCGAGGTCATCACGACGATCATGCTCAACTCGATCGCCGGCGCCGTCATCGGCTACTACCTCACCGCGGGCCGCCTCGGCGAGAAGGACGGGAACCTCACCCACACCCCGAACCTCCCGTCCTCCAGCCGCATCTTCATGATCGAGACGTCGGTCGGCGACATCAACGGCTTCGTCGTCTTCGCCGTACTCGCGGGCGTCCTCTACTGGTTCGTCCTCAACCGCACCCGCTTCGGCTTCGACCTGCGCAGCGTCGGCCAGTCCGAGACGGCCGCCGCGGCGAGCGGCGTGGACGTCAAGCGCATGATCGTCACCAGCATGGTGCTCTCCGGCGCCGTCGCCGGCCTGGTCGGGATGCCCACGCTGCTCGGCGAGTCGTACAACTACGGCACCGACTTCCCGCTCGGCGTCGGCTTCACCGGCATCGCCATCGCCCTCCTCGGCCGCAACCACCCCGTCGGGATCGCACTCGGCGCCCTGCTGTGGGCCTTCCTGGAGCGCACCGGCACGCAGCTCGAATTCGAGGGCTACGACCAGAAGATCGTCGAGGTCATCAAGGGCATCATCGTGCTCTGCGTCGTCATCGCCTACGAGGTGGTCCGCCGCTGGGCGCTGCGGGACCAGCAGCGCCGCGTCGGCGAGGAGCTGGCCCAGGCACGTAAGACCGAGAAGGCGGAGGTCGGGGCATGAGTACGGTGACCAGGACGGGCGCCGTCGCGCCCGCCCACCGCCCACCGGCCGACGGCGGGAAGCGGCGGCTCGGCCTGCCGCAGGTGCTCCTGCTCGTCGCCGGCGGCCTGCTGCTGCTGTCCGCGGTCCGCGCACTCACCGACACCACCAACCTCACCGCCTCCGCCCAGATCGGCGGCGCGCTCGCGCTCGCCGTGCCGATCGGCCTGGCCGGCCTCGGCGGCCTGTGGGCGGAGCGGTCCGGCGTGATCAACATCGGCCTCGAAGGCATGATGATCCTCGGCACGTTCTTCGCCGGCTGGATCGGCTGGCAGCACGGGCCGTGGGCGGGCGCGCTCGCCGGGGTGATCGGCGGGGCGCTGGGCGGCCTGGTGCACGCGATGGCCACGGTCACGTTCGGCGTCGACCACATCGTGTCCGGTGTGGCGATCAACATCCTGGCGCTGGGCACGACCCAGTACCTCGCGAAGATCTTCTTCGCGGACGGGGACGCGCTGGCGGCGGGCGGCACGGACAAGCAGTCGCCGCAGGTCGACGACATGCATGCGTTCTCCGTCCCCGGACTCTCCGACTGGCTGGGGGACCTGGAGGAGAAACACTGGTTCTTCGTCTCCGACACCGCCGGGATCCTGGGCGGGCTCACCAACGACGTGTCGTACCTGATCCTGGTCGCGGCGGCGCTCTTCGTGCTCACGTACTACGTGCTGTGGCGCTCGGCGTTCGGGCTGCGGCTGCGGTCCTGCGGCGAGAACCCGGTGGCCGCCGAGTCGCTGGGCGTGAACGTCTACCTGTACAAGTACGCGGCGCTGGCCGTCTCCGGCGCGCTCGCCGGCCTCGGCGGCGCGTTCCTCGTCACGTTCACCCACATCTACCTGGAGGGCCAGACCGGCGGCCGCGGGTACATCGGCCTGGCGTCGATGATCTTCGGCAACTGGCGCCCCGGCGGCACCGCGATGGCGGCCGGGCTCTTCGGCTTCACCGACAGCCTCCAGCTGCGCGGCGGCGGCGAGGCGGTGCACGCGCTCTTCCTGCTGCTGGCGGTGCTGCTCGCGGCGTACGCGGTGTGGAAGTACGTGCGCGGCGGCACCCGCGCGGCGATAGCCGCGGGTGTCTCGGCGGTGCTCCTCGGGGCGCTGTACGCGACGACGGACACGGTGCCCCGCGAGGTCGTGGAGGCGACGCCGTACGTCACCACACTGGTGGTGCTGGCGGTGTTCGCGCAGCGGCTGCGGGTGCCGAAGTGGATCGGCAAGCGCTACCGAAGGGGAGAGAGCACGTGACGGACACGGCGCAGGAGACCGAGCGCTGGGAGGCGCTGCGGCGGGCCGCCCGGGACGCGATGTCCCGGGCGTACGCCCCGTACTCGCAGTACCCCGTGGGCGCGGCGGCGCTGGTGGACGACGGCCGTACGGTCGTCGGCTGCAACGTGGAGAACGCCTCGTACGGCGTCACCCTGTGCGCCGAGTGCGGCCTCGTCTCCGCGCTGCACGCCGGCGGCGGCGGCCGGCTCACCCACTTCACCTGCGTCAACGGCGACGGGCAGCTCATCCTGCCGTGCGGCCGCTGCCGCCAGCTGCTCAGCGAGCACGGCGGACCCGGGCTGCTGCTCGACACCGCGTCGGGCATCCGGCCGCTGTCGGACCTGCTGCCGGACGCCTTCGGCCCGTTCGAACTGAGCAGGCCCCACCCCCAGACGCCCAGGACCGGAGGATCGCAGAACTGATGGACGCCATCTCCGTCATCCGCGCCAAGCGCGACCGCGAGCGGCTCTCCGACGAGCAGATCGACTGGGTCGTGGCCGCGTACACCCGCGGCGAGGTCGCCGACGAGCAGATGTCCGCGCTCGCCATGGCGATACTGCTCAACGGCATGGACCGCGACGAAATCGCCCGCTGGACCGCGGCGATGATCGCCTCCGGCGAGCGGATGGACTTCACCGCCCTGCCGCGCCCGACCGCCGACAAGCACTCGACGGGCGGCATCGGCGACAAGATCACGCTGCCGCTGGCACCGCTGGTCGCCGCCTGCGGGGCGGCCGTCCCCCAGCTGTCGGGCCGCGGCCTCGGCCACACCGGCGGCACACTCGACAAGCTGGAAGCCGTCCCGGGCTGGCGGGCCTCGCTGTCGAACGACGAGATGATGGCGATCCTGCGCGACGTCGGCGCCGTGATCTGCGCCCCGGGCACGGGCCTGGCGCCGGCCGACCGCAAGCTGTACGCGCTGCGGGACGTGACCGGGACGGTGGAGTCGATCCCGCTCATCGCGTCCTCGATCATGTCGAAGAAGATCGCCGAGGGCACGGGCGCGCTGGTGCTGGACGTGAAGGTCGGCTCGGGCGCGTTCATGAAGGACCTGCCCGCGGCGCGCGAACTGGCCGCGACGATGGTCGGCCTGGGCAACGACCACGGGCTGCGCACCGTGGCGCTGCTCACCGACATGTCCACGCCGCTGGGGCTGACCGCCGGCAACGCGCTGGAGGTCCGCGAGTCGCTGGAGGTCCTGGCGGGCGGCGGCCCGGCGGACGTGGTGGAGCTGACGCTCGCGCTGGCCACCGAGATGCTGAACGCGGCGGGCCTGCCGGACGCGGACCCGGCGGCGGCGCTGGCGGACGGCTCGGCGATGGACGCGTGGCGCCGCATGATCACCGCCCAGGGCGGCGACCCGTCGGCGAAGCTCCCCACGGCCCGCGAGACCCACACGGTCCCGGCCCCGACGACGGGGGTCCTCACGCGCCTGGACGCCTACGCGGTGGGCCTGGCGGCCTGGCGCCTGGGCGCGGGCCGCGCCCGCAAGGAGGACCCGGTCCAGGCGGCGGCGGGCGTGGAACTCCACGCCAAACCGGGCACGCCGGTAACGGCGGGCCAGCCGCTGCTGACGCTGCACACGGACACCGCGGAGCGGATCCCGGAGGCGCTGGAGGCCCTGGAGTCGTCGTACGACGTGGCCCCACCGGGGGCGGCGGTGGAGCGGGCGCCGCTGATCCTGGACAGGCTGGACTGAGGCGGGGCGTCAACGCGGCGGGGCCCGCCCGCTCGTACGAGTGAGCTGATCGGATATGCCACCGGCATATCCGATCATGCGACTAGCGTCCCGAACATGGTCAACTCCCCACACGAAACGCACCACCGGGCCTTTCAGCGGGTCCCGGAGTTGTTCACGAGTGCCTTCAGACTGCTGGACATCCCGGTCCCGGCCGAGGCCGTAGTGACGGCGATCGACAGCGACGTCACGGAGGTGCGGCCGGTAGAGCGCCACGTGGACACGCTGCTGCGGCTGGAGTTCCCGGACGGCCCCACGTACCTGCTGCTGGTCGAAGCCCAGACGAAGCCGGACAAGGCAAAACCCGCCAGCTGGGCGTACTACCTCAGCTACGTCCGCAACAGATACGGCCAGCAGCCGATCCTGCTCGTCGTCTGCCGCGACCGCACCACCGCCCTCTGGGCCTCCCGCCCCTTCCGCATCGGCCACCCGTCACACCCGAACCTCACGCTCACCCCACTGGTCCTGGGCCCGCACAACGTCCCGAAGATCACCGACTACGAACGGGCGGCGGCGGACGTGCCGTTCGCAGTCTTCTCGGCCATTACGCACAGCAATGACCCGGATGCGGGTGCCATACTGAATGTGCTGGCAGAGGCCCTGCAGAAGACCGACGACGAAACCCGCACCATCTGTTCCGAGCTTGCTTCCAGCGGCCTGGGAGACACCCCGGCCGCGGGGATCTGGAGGACTCTCATGGAGACCGGTCTGTTTTCCTTCCGCGGCTTCGTCGCCGAGGGCCTGCGCGAGGAGGGGCGCGTGGAAGGCCGCGTGGAAGGCCGCGAGGAGGGGCGCGTGGCGGACGGGGTCGCGAAGGTGACCCGCCTGCTGGAGGTACGTGGCATCCCCGTGCCCGCCGACGCCCACCGCCGCATCACCACGTGCAAGGACCCGGAAACCCTCGACCTCTGGTTCGACCGCGCCATCACCGCCACCACGGCCGACGAACTCTTCACCGACCCGCCGCAGGACTGACGGCAACCCGGGGAGGCCCCGGGCCTCCCCGGGGCGGCCGGACCGCCTTGCCGCCCCGCCGCGCGGTTGCGTGCCCCTAGAAGCGCCTCGTGATCAGCGCTCGTTTGACCTCCTGGATCGCCTTCGTCACTTCGATCCCGCGGGGGCATGCGTCCGTGCAGTTGAACGTCGTGCGGCAGCGCCACACCCCGTCCTTGTCGTTCAGGATCTCCAGGCGCTGCTCGCCCGCCTCGTCCCTGCTGTCGAAGATGAAGCGGTGGGCGTTCACGA
The DNA here is from genome assembly GCF_013870535.1 of Streptomyces phytophilus. Taxonomy (GTDB): domain Bacteria; phylum Actinomycetota; class Actinomycetes; order Streptomycetales; family Streptomycetaceae; genus Streptomyces; species Streptomyces phytophilus. The sequence goes on from NZ_JACBXC010000072.1 coordinate 8,805, forward strand.
TCGCCGCCGGGCCGAAGTACTGGCCGTCGTTCCAGTAGACCGGGCACGAGCTGGTGCACGCCGCGCACAGGATGCACTTCGTCGTGTCGTCGAAGCGTTCGCGGTCCGCCGCCGACTGGAGGCGTTCGCGGGTAGGTTCGTTGCCGTGGGAGACCAGGAACGGCATCACGTCGCGGTACGCCTGGAAGAAGGGCTCCATGTCGACGATCAGGTCCTTCTGCACCGTCAGGCCCTTGATCGGCTCCACGGTGATGGGCTTCTCGGGTGCGAGGTCCTTGATGAGGGTCTTGCACGCCAGCCTGTTGCGGCCGTTGATGCGCATCGCGTCGGAGCCGCAGATGCCGTGGGCGCAGGAGCGGCGGAACGTCAGCGTGCCGTCCATGTCCCACTTGATCTTGTGCAGCGCGTCGAGGACCCGCTCCTTCGGGTCGATCTCGACCTGGAAGTCCTCCCAGTACGCCTCCGCCGCCACCTCCGGGTTGAACCTGCGGATGCGGAACGTCGCGGTGATGTACGGGGAGGACGCGGCCTCGGCTTCGACCTTGTCCATCACGGGTGTTGCCATCAGTACTTACGCTCCATCGGCTGGTAGCGGGTCTGCACGACCGGCTTGTAGTCGAGCCGGACGGTCTCCGTGCCGTCGTCGCCGACCTCGCGGTACGCCATGGTGTGGCGCATGAAGTTGACGTCGTCGCGGTTCGGGTAGTCCTCGCGGTAGTGGCCGCCCCGGGACTCCTTGCGGGCGAGCGCGGAGATCGCCATGACCTCGGCCAGGTCGAGCAGGTTGCCCAGCTCGATGGCCTCCAGCAGGTCGGTGTTGAAGCGCCGGCCCTTGTCCTGGATGCTCACGTTCCGGTAGCGCGCGCGCAGCTCGGCGAGCTTCTCGACCGCTTCCTTGATGGTCTGCTCGGTGCGGAAGACCATCACGTTCTTGTCCATCGTCTCCTGCAGCTCGCGCCGCAGCTCCGCCACCCGCTCCTTGCCCGCCGCGTCGCGCAGCCGCTCCACCTCGCCGACCACGAACGCCGCCGGGTCCTCGGGGAGTTCGACGTGGTCGGCGGTCGCCGCGTACTCCGCCGCGGCGACGCCCGCGCGGCGGCCGAAGACGTTGATGTCGAGCAGCGAGTTGGTGCCGAGGCGGTTGGCGCCGTGTACGGAGACGCAGGCGACCTCCCCGGCCGCGTAGAGCCCGGGGACGACGGTGGTGTTGTCCGCGAGGACCTCGCCGCGCACGTTGGTGGGGATGCCGCCCATCGCGTAGTGCGCGGTCGGCTGGATCGGGATCGGGTCGGTGTACGGCTCGATGCCCAGGTAGGTGCGCGCGAACTCCGTGATGTCCGGCAGCTTCGCGTCGAGTTGCTCCGGCGGCAGGTGCGTGAGGTCCAGGTAGACGTGGTCGCCCTCGGGGCCGCAGCCGCGGCCCTCGCGGATCTCGGTGTAGATCGCGCGGGAGACGACGTCGCGCGAGGCGAGGTCCTTCATGACGGGCGCGTACTTCTCCATGAAGCGCTCGCCGTCCTTGTTGCGCAGGATGCCGCCCTCGCCGCGCGCGCCCTCGGTGAGGAGGATGCCCATCCGCCAGATGCCCGTCGGGTGGAACTGGAAGAACTCCATGTCCTCCAGCGGCAGCCCGCGCCGGAACACCGACGCCTGGCCGTCGCCGGTCAGGGTGTGGGCGTTGGAGGTGACCTTGAAGAACTTGCCGTTGCCGCCCGAGGCGTAGACGACGGCCTTGGCCTGGAAGACGTGGATCTCGCCGGTCGCCAGCTCGTACGCGACCACGCCGGCCGACCGCTTGACCCCGTCGGCCTCGATGATGAGCTGGTCGAGGACGTAGAACTCGTTGAAGAACTCCACGCCTTCCTTGACGCAGTTCTGGTAGAGCGTCTGCAGGATCATGTGGCCGGTGCGGTCCGCCGCGTAGCACGCGCGCCGCACGGGCGCCTCGCCGTGGTTGCGGGAGTGGCCGCCGAAGCGGCGCTGGTCGATACGGCCCTGCGGGGTGCGGTTGAAGGGCAGGCCCATCTTCTCCAGGTCGAGGACCGCGTCGATGGCCTCCTTCGCCAGGATCTCGGCGGCGTCCTGGTCGACCAGGTAGTCGCCGCCCTTGATGGTGTCGAAGGTGTGCCACTCCCAGTTGTCCTCCTCGACGTTCGCGAGGGCGGCGGCCATGCCGCCCTGCGCGGCGCCGGTGTGGGAGCGCGTCGGGTACAGCTTGGTCAGCACGGCGGTGCGGCTGCGCTTCGTCGCCTCGATGGCGGCGCGCATGCCCGCGCCGCCCGCGCCGACGATCACGGTGTCGTACTTGTGGATCTGCATGAGGGGAACCTCTTCGCCGCGTCAGCGGATGTTCGGGTCGAAGGTGAAGATCACCAACGTGCCCAGGAGGACGGTGAAGACCGTGGCGGCGTACAGCAGCATCTTCAGCCAGAAGCGGGTGCCGTCGCGCTCGGCGTAGTCGTTGATGACCGTGCGCAGCCCGTTGGCGCCGTGCAGCATCGCGAGCCAGAGCATGAGCAGGTCCCAGCCCTGCCAGAACGGGGACGCCCAGCGGCCGGCGACGAAGGCGAAGCTGACCTTGCTGACGCCGCCGTCGAGCACCAGCTGGATCAGCAGGTGGCCGACGACGAGGACCGCGAGCACGATCCCCGACAGCCGCATGAACACCCAGCCGTACAGCTCGACGTTGGCGCGAATACGGGGCGTGGACGGGGTGGCGCGGGGAGTGCGGGCGCGCGGCGCCTCGATGAGCGGGGCGGGGTTGTCGGCGGAGTACGCGGCGGTGGAGCCGGTCAGCTCGACGTCGGTGGTGGCCATGGTCATCAGCTCCCGAACAGCTCGCGCGCGGCGTGGCCGAGCACCGGATAGATCGCCCCGGCCATGAGCACCGCCCAGATCCCGACCACGGTCCACAGCATCGGCTTCTGCAGCCGGACGCCCTTCGACCAGAAGTCGACGGCGACGACGCGCAGCCCGTTGAGCGCGTGGAAGAGGACGGCGGCGACGAGCCCGTACTCCAGCAGCGAGACGATCGGCGTCTTGTACGTGGCCACCACGTCGTCGTACGCCTCGGGGGACACCCGCACCAGGGCGGTGTCGAGGACGTGGACGAACAGGAAGAAGAAGATGAGGACGCCGGTGACGCGGTGCGCCACCCAGGACCACATGCCTTCCCGGCCGCGGTAGAGCGTTCCAGCCGGCACGGAAAAACCCTCCGGATACTGATCGGGGGCCGGCCGTCAGGGCTCGGGTTCTGCACTGTCGGTCATGACCCGGCCGGGTACGGTCCACCGGCCTTCGCCATCGTAGCGACGGTGCGTCGGCACACCGGTCATGGGGGTGCAGGTGTGATCAATCAGGCACGCGCGTGGCCTAACGGCGCTGGCAGGCGTGGGGATCCGGGCGGTTGCGTCCCTTTTGCGGCCGGTGCCGCGGCGGGGGCGCGTGGCGCGATTCCGCTGTCAGGTACGGGGCGATCCGGCGGCCGGGGAGAGGACCCGGGTGAGGCGGGCGCGGGCCCGGCGGCGTAGTTCGTCGGCGGCGACGAGGCGTTCCTCGTCGGGTTCGTTGCCGAGGCGGGTGCGGATGGCGGCCAGGGTGCGGTCCAGGCGTTCGTCCTCGGGGCAGCCGTCGAGGCAGAGGACGAAGCAG
>NZ_JACBXC010000720.1 GCF_013870535.1 Streptomyces phytophilus
GGGTCGGCAGCAGGTCCGTCAGCGGCGTCGGCCGCTCGCTGACACCCGGCCGGACGGTCCCCGGGCGCCAGGCGATCAGGGGGACGCGTACGCCGCCCTCGTAGAGGTTGCGCTTGTAGCCCCGCAGCGGCCCGTTCTCGTCGAAGAGGTCGGGGTCGACGCCGCCCTCCTCGTGCGGCCCGTTGTCGCTGGAGAACAGCAGCAGGGTGTCGCGGTGCACGCCGAGCCGGACCAGCGCGTCCACGACCGCGCCGACCAGCGAGTCCAGCCGGGTGATCTGGGCCGCGTGGCCCTTGTCCGCCTCGCTCCACGGGCGGTCGGCGTACTCGCCCAGCTCCGGGATGTCGCTGGGGGCGTGCGGCACGTTGGGGTTGAGCATGAGGAGGAAGGGCTCGCCGGCGTGGGCGTCGAGGAAGGAGACGGCCTGCTCCTGGAGGAGGTCTATGACGAAGGCGCCGCGCGCGCCGCCGGCGTTCTCGGGGATCTGCTCCTTCGCGCCGTTGTGCCAGAGGTACTGCGGGAAGTACTGGTGTGCGTGCCCGTGCGTGAGGTAGCCGTAGAAGTCCGTGAACCCGCGGGCGTTGGGGTGGCTCGGCTGGTCCGCCTCCTCGGGCCCGAAACCCCACTTGCCGACGCACGCCGTCCGGTAGCCCCGCCCCCGCAGCACCTCGGCGAAGGTCGTGTCGTCCTCGGTGAGCGAGCCCTGCGGGCCGCCGAACGGGTTCTCCCGTACCCGCCCGTGCCCCGCGTGCACCCCGGTCAGCGCCGCGCAGCGGGACGGGGCGCACACGGCCGCCGCCGAGTACGCCTGGGTGAACCGCAGCCCCTCGGCCGCCAGCCGGTCGAGCCGGGGCGTACGGACGAGCCGCTGCCCGTACGCGCCGACACCGCCGTACCCGAGGTCGTCGGCGAGGATCACGACGACGTTGGGCCGCCCGCCGCCGCCCTGCACCGCGGGGCTCCGGCCTTCGGCGCGGGCGCTTCCGGGCGGCAGCGCGGCAAGGCCGAGCGCGGCGGACCCGGCAAGGAAGTGACGACGGCTGGACACGGCGGGGCTCCTTCACAGGACGCACGCCGCCCGCGGGCATGCGGGCGGCTTCTGAGTGATCGTGCGTGGTCACGGGGGGTTCAGGCCATGCACGGCTTGTGAAGTAGCCGTGAAATCCACCGCCCGGGCGGCGCGTTTGAGGGCTGACCGCGTGACGCCCCGTCAGCCGCGGGCGCTCCGGAGTCCGTCATGGAGGGTCGGGCGCGGTCACGGTCGCGGGCTTCCGCGCGGACGAGGCGGGCCGCGTGGACCCGGGTGTCCGGTGCGGGGCCTCCGACGGCGCGTACGCGGGGCTCCCCCGCGCGACGACGGACTCTACGAACAGGTCTTCGGCATGACCGCCGACATGCCTGCGTTCTGCGACATCGAGGGGATTCGGCTGCAGAGCGAGGTCTTCCTCGGCGGCCGTTCGGCGGCGGACATCATCGGGCATCCGCAGGGCAACTGCTCGAAAAACTCACTGCCTGCATCGCCGATCACGTCGCCACGCGCTCGGCTACGGGAAGTCGCAGCCGGGGGCGGGGGCGTCCTCCGACAGCGGGGCGCCGTGCGGGAGGACGTACAGCACGTCCAGGACGACCGGTGTGGTTCCGAGGTTGCGTCCGATGTGGACGTTGCGCGCGCCGGCAGGTTCGGTCAACGCGCTTCCCGCCTCGTAGACGCCGTCGGATGTGCACGTGGAGTCGAAGTGGCTGAGCGTGCCCGTCTCGACGTAGCCGTACAACGTGCCGTCATGGAAGTGCCAGCCGGTGCCCTGACCGGCAGGGATGGTGATCTGGCGCAGGATGTAGTCCTTGCCGCCCACCGTCGTCTGCGCGATGGTCCTGCCGGTCACGCCGGGGCCGCCCGGCGTCGCCTCGACCGCGGCGACACCCGCCAGGGTCGCTGCCGCGGCGAGGGCCGCGGTCGTTCCGGCTCGCAGGCGCTTCCTCATATCGGCGTCCTTCTCTCCGGGGGCGGTCCGAGCAGTTCCGGTCCACGCGCACGATCCCCCGGGACCGCGGCCCTCAACCGTCCGGCCTGCGCGCCTGGCTAGAAGAAGACGACCGCGAAGCCCGCCGCGTCCGCACCGGTTGCGCTTACGATGCGTACGAGAGTTGCCGATGGAGGTGTGCGGGCGCCTGGTGGCCCCCTCGGTCTTCAAAACCGTAGTGAGCGAGTATCTCGGTCAGGCGGGTTCGATTCCCGTCCACCTCCGCCAGAACGCCGACGAGGGGTCCGGTGGCACACGCAGGCCGGGAAGCCGGGACCGCGCAGGTGGTGGCGACCGCGGGCCACGTCGACCACGGCAAGTCGACGCTCGTGACGGCGCTCACGGGGATGGCGACCGACCGCCTCGCGGAGGAGCGGCGCCGCGGCCTCTCCATCGACCTGGGCTTCGCCTGGACGCGGCTGCCGAGCGGGCGGACGGTGGCCTTCGTCGACGTACCGGGGCACCGGCGCTTCGTCGGCACCATGCTCGCCGGTGTCGGCGCCGTGCCGGCCGTGATGTTCGCCGTGGCGGCGGACGAGGGCTGGATGCCGCAGTCGGAGGAGCATCTGGCCGCGCTCGACGCGCTGCGCGTCCGGCACGGCCTGCTGGTCGTCACGCGCTCCGACCTCGCCGATCCGCAACCGGCCCGCGCCCAGGCGCTGGAGAAGCTGGCGGCCTCCTCGCTCGGCGCGGTGGAAGCCGTGTGCGTCAGCGCGCCCGCGCCGACCCGAGACGGCATCGACCGGCTGCTGCCGGCGCTCGACCGCCTGGTGGCCGGCATACCCGCGCCCAGGGCGGACGGCCCGGTGCGCCTCTGGGTCGACCGGTCGTTCAGCGTCAGGGGAGCGGGCACGGTCGTGACGGGGACGCTGCGGGCGGGCCGGATAAGCCTGGAGGACCGGCTGGAGAGCGCCGCGGCGGCCCGGCCCGTGACCGTACGCGGGCTGCACTCCATGGGGCAGCCGCTCCCGCACGTCACCGCGCCGGCCCGGGTCGCGGTCAACCTGCGCGGCGTCCGGGCGACCGAGTTGTCCCGGGGCGACGCGGTCCTCACGCCCGGC
>NZ_JACBXC010000721.1 GCF_013870535.1 Streptomyces phytophilus
CCCGGCGGCGTCGTCTCCCGTGTCCGGAGCGTCCGCGGCCTGCTCGCCGGAGGCGTTCCTGCGGTCCCGGTTGGTACGCCGGGTCGCGCTCATCAGGCACCCCCTGCTCGCCGCGGCGTCGTGTGCGTGGTGTGGTGCACCCGGATCATTCAACTCGAACGTGACGCAGCACACACCCCATTCCGCCGAAATCGTTGCGCAGCAGAAATCAGTTGAGTGGCCGCCGAGGCGTACCTAGTGTGTGAGGCACACGAGAAGGGAGGTGGTTCGGCAGATGATGAAGAACCGGACGCGTGAGGTGACTGCGGGCTAGTGGTCCGCCGTCGCGCTTGAGCGCAATGCCGGACCGGGGCGCCTAGGACGCGCCCAGCCGGCCCTTATCCCAAGCAGTTCACCCGACCCGCGGTCCGCCGGTACGTCCGACCGGCTCCCCTCCAGGGGAATGGGCCGCGGGTCGCCCTTTTGCCCGGCGGGGGACCCGGCCGCGGCCCGGCACCGCTACGGCGCTACGGGCAGAGGCGCTCCACCGTCCAGCCGCCGGCCGCACCCTCGGTGCGTACGTACCGGAGGCGGTCGTGGAGCCGGTTCTCGCGGCCCTGCCAGAACTCCACCGTCCGCGGCCTGACCCGGAAGCCGCCCCACTCCGGCGGCGCCGGCACCTGCTCGCCCTCCGGATAGCGGTCCGCCAGCTCCGCGTACATCCGGTCCAGCTCCGCCCGCGACGCCACCGCCGACGACTGCTCGCTCGCCCACGCGCCCAACTGCGAGCCGTGCGGACGGGTGCGGAAGTACGCCACAGTCTCGTCGCGGCCCGTACGCTCGGCCGCCCCCGCGATGATCACCTGGCGGGCGACGGGGTGCCAGGGGAAGAGCAGCGACACATGGGGGTTGGCGGCCAGCTCGCGGCCCTTGCGCGAACCGTAGTTGGTGTAGAAGACGAACCCCCGCTCGTCCACGTGCTTCAGCAGCACGGTCCGGGAGCTGGGCCGGCCCTCGGCGTCGGCGGTGGAGACGACCATCGCGTTGGGCTCGTGCAGCCCGCTCTCGGCGGCCTGCGTGAACCAGCGGCCGAACTGCTCGAAGGGATCGGCGGCGAGGGAGTCCTCCGACAGTCCCGCGGCGCGGTAGCGCGCGCGCATGGCAGCCGGATCGAGGGAGCGTTCGGTGTCAACGTCAACGTGTCGCACCCACACATCTTGCAGTATGAGCGGCCGTCGCGGTGCGGGAGTTTGCCCGCCCGACGCACTCCGTAACCCTCCGGGCCGGGATCCGGGGAGTGTGCCCGATCTCACGCCCGCCCGCATGTGCGCGACCCGACAGAACCGCCGCCCGACCACTGTGGAAAGCCCACACCCCCGGCTATGGTGGCCCGGAATGCACGCCCCGGACCGCGAGCGATGGCGCCGCGGAGCCTGGCCAGCAGGTACACCCCCCCCGCACCACACCACGCCCTGGGGCCGACCCATCCGCCGCTGCACACCCCACCGCAGCGCACGCAACACAGTAGGGAGCCGCCTGATGTCCGACTTCGTACCCGGGCTTGAGGGAGTCGTCGCCTTCGAGACGGAGATCGCCGAACCCGACAAGGAGGGCGGCGCCCTCCGCTATCGGGGTGTGGACATCGAGGACCTGGTGGGTCACGTCTCGTTCGAGAACGTCTGGGGTCTTCTGGTCGACGGCGCGTTCAAACCCGGTCTACCGCCCGCGGAGCCCTTCCCCATCCCGGTGCACTCCGGCGACATCCGCGTCGACGTCCAGTCCGCGCTGGCGATGCTCGCGCCCGTCTGGGGGCTGCGCCCGCTGCTCGACATCGACGAGCCGCGCGCCCGCGAGGACCTGGCGCGGGCCGCCGTCATGGCGCTGTCGTACGTCGCGCAGTCCGCCCGCGGGCAGGGCCGGCCGATGGTGCCGCAGCGGGAGATCGACAAGGCCCGTACGGTCGTCGAGCGGTTCATGATCCGCTGGCGCGGCGAGCCCGACCCCAAGCACGTCGCCGCCGTCGACGCCTACTGGACCTCCGCCGCGGAACACGGCATGAACGCGTCCACCTTCACCGCCCGCGTCATCGCCTCCACCGGCGCCGACGTGGCGGCGGCGCTGTCCGGCGCGGTCGGCGCGATGTCCGGGCCGCTGCACGGCGGCGCGCCGTCGCGGGTGCTCGGGATGATCGAGGAGATCGAACGCACCGGCGACGCCGAGGGCTACGTGCGGCGGGCGCTGGACGGCGGCGAGCGGCTGATGGGCTTCGGCCACCGCGTCTACCGCGCCGAGGACCCGCGGGCCCGCGTGCTGCGGCGGACGGCGAAGCAGCTCGGCGCGCCGCGGTACGAGGTCGCGGAGGCGCTGGAGAAGGCGGCGCTGGCGGAGCTGCGGGCGCGGCGTCCGGACCGGGTGCTGGAGACGAACGTCGAGTTCTGGGCGGCGATCGTGCTGGACTTCGCGGAGGTGCCGGCGCACATGTTCACGTCGATGTTCACGTGCGCGCGGACGGCGGGGTGGTCGGCGCACATCCTGGAGCAGAAGCGCACGGGGCGGCTGGTGCGGCCGTCGGCGCGGTACGTGGGACCGGGGTCGCGGTCGCCGCAGGAGATCGAGGGCTACACGGAGTCGGGCGGCCCGGCCTGAGCCCCTGCGGGGCGCCGGGAGCGGGAGCGCGGGTGCCGTTGCGGAGCGCCGGGGCCGGTGCGGTTCGCGCGCGCCGAGGGCTCCGTGTCGGTGGGGCGGCCTACCCTTGGGCGGGTGTGCGGGGGTCGGGGTCGGCGGGGTGGGGCAGGGCCGTCGTCAGCAGGTGCGACCACCGCGCCACCACGCGGTCGCGGCGGGCGCTGTCGTCCGTGAGCAGGGTCGCCAGGCCCAGGCCCCGGGCCATGTCGAGGAAGCCCTGCACCGTCTCCCGTACGCCCGGCACCGACTCGTCGGCGCCGAGCAGCGCCACCGTCATGCGGTGGGCCTCCCGCCCTACGCGGGCCTCCAGCGCGGCGACGCGGGGGCGGAGCTGCTCCTCGTTCGCGGCGGCGACCCAGAGCTGGAGCGCGGCGCGGAACAGGGGGCCGGTGTAGAGGTCCACGACGCCGCGCACG
>NZ_JACBXC010000722.1 GCF_013870535.1 Streptomyces phytophilus
GGTCGGGCTGGAGGGCGACCCATTCGCCCTTGGGGTGTGCCGCTCTCGGGGCGGTGCAGGAGGGCGTAGGCGGGCGGCGGGGGGCCGGCCAGGAGCCGGTCGAGGAGCGCGATGCCGGGGCCGGTGGGGTCCGGGTGGGGGCCGGCTGCGGTGTTCATGCGAATATCTCCGCGCTCGGGAGGACCATGCCGCAGCGGCGGGCCACGTAGTCGAGGGTCATGCGGTGTTCCTGGGCGCCGAAGTCGGCGACGGCGTCGGCGGCGAGGAACACCTGGATGTCGTGGGTGAAGGCGTCGACGGCGGTGGCGAGTACGCCGACGTGGGCGTAGACGCCGCACAGCACGAGCTGGTCGCGGCCCTCGGCGCGCAGCCTGTCCAGCAGCCCGGATTTGAAGAAGGCGCTGTAGCGCCACTTGGTGAGCAGCCAGTCGCCTTCGGCGGGGGTGAGTTCGGGGACGACTTCGCGGTCCTCGGGTGCGGTGCGCATGCCGGGGCCCCAGAAGTCGACGAGGAGGCCGCGTTCTTCGGGGGTCATGCCGCCCGGCTGTGCGGAGTAGGCGACGGGTGCGCCGAGTTCGGCGGCGCGTTTGCGCAGCAGCGCGGCGTTGTGGACGAGCTGGGAGCGGACCGGCTCGGGTATGGGGCGCAGGAAGAAGCGCTGCATGTCGTGGACGACGAGTACGGCGCGGGCGGGGTCGGGGGTCCACGCCGCCAGGTTGGCCGGCAGGGTCTCTGCCGTCGGCAGCTCGTACGGGTCGATGGCGGGTATGCCGACCACGGTGGGGCTCCTTTCAGGGTGCGGTGGTGTGCGCGGGCTGGTGGGGCCGGGCCGCGCGGCCCGGGGTCCGGGGGTGCCCGGTGCCCGGTGCCGCCGTCAGCGGGTGCGGGCCCAGGCGGCGACGAGCCGGTGGGCCTGGCCGGGGTTGAGCCGGGGGTCGCAGAAGGTGGTGCGCCGGCCGGCGGAGCCGATGGCGGCGATGTCGGTGGCGCACTCGGTGACCAGGTCCGGGGTGGTTTCCAGGTGGAGGCCGCCGTTGGTGCCGCCGGTGGTGTCGAGGACGGCGCAGAAGCCGTGGATCTCGGCGAGCATGGTGCCCATCAGGCGGGTCTTCTGCCCGTCGGGGCCGGTGATGGTGTTGCCGTGCATGGGGTCGCAGATCCACACGGCGGGGTGTCCGGCGGCCTGGACGGCCCGGACGAGGGCGGGCAGGCGGCTGGTGACGAAGCCGGCGCCCATGCGGGCGATGAACACGAGGCGGCCCGGGCTGCGTTCGGGGTCCAGGCGGGCGGCGAGTTCGGTGATGTCCTCGGCGGTGGTGCCGGAGCCGATCTTGCATGCCACGGGGTTGGCGACGTCGGCGAGGAGGCCGACGTGGGCGCCGCCGGGCTGGCGGGTGCGCTCGCCGACCCACGGCAGGTGCGCGGTGGCGAGGTACTGCCCGCCGGTGGCGGTGCGGCGCAGCATCGGTGTCTCGTAGTCGAGGAGCAGGGCCTCGTGGCTGATCCAGATCCGTTCGGTGTCGGCGCGGCCGGCGTTGAGGGTGTCGAGGGTGCGTACGACGTCCTGGGCGGCGGCGAAGCAGGTGAGGATGCGCGAGGGGTCGGGGCGGCGGGCCCGGGCGTCGGGTTCGGGGGCGTTGACCATGTGGCCGCGGTAGACGGGCAGGGTGGTGTCGCCGACCTGTTCGACGGGCTTGGAGCGGGGTTTGGCGAACTGTCCGGCGATACGGCCGATGCGCAGGGCGGGGCGGCCGGTGATGTCGGCGGCGGTGCCGGCGAGGGCGTCGAGGAGCGCGCTTTTGCGCCGCACGTGGTAGGGGGTGGATTCCGCCGGGTCCTCGGCGCAGTCGCCGGCCTGGATGAGGTGGGCGCGTCCCTCGGCGACTTCGGCGAGGGCGCGCCGCAGCCGCGCCGCGTCGTCGTCGCTGACGAGTGGCGGCGCGGCGGCGAGGGCCTCGCGCACCCGTCGCACCTGGCCGGTGTCCTCCCACACGGGTTGCTGGAGTGCGGGTCTCGCGTGTAAGTCCTGGACTGAGCTAGGCACGTTGTCCCCCTGCGGTGTGCTGTCGAGGTTCGCGGATGGTGGGTCCGGCAGCGGTCAGGTCGGGATGCCTTCGCGGCGTACCGAGGGCACCTCGATGCCCAGGGCGCGGAACTGCTGGCAGGGGTTCATGAACTCGCGCTGCTGCTTGATCTTTCCGTCCTCGAAGAGGAAGGAGTGCAGGAAGTGGTTGCGGTAGTGGCCGGGTTCGTAGCCGGGGAAGAGGATCTTGCCTTCGCCGTCGCACTCGACCCAGAAGCGGTTGGGGTCCTGGGTGTCGAATATCTCGATGTTGATCCAGGCCCAGTCGGGGAAGCACTTCAGTGACCAGACGGCGTGCTCGCCGAGGGTGTCGCGGCCGCTGATGACGATGGGCTCGCCGGTTTCGGTGGTCCACAGGCCGCCGGTGCCGTCCTCGGTGAACAGCAGGTGGCGCTCCAGCCGGTCCTGGCCGCGGCAGTGCATGTACTTGTCGACGATGGCGCGGTTGTGGTCGCGTACCTCTTTGTCACTGGGCATGAGTGTCTCGCTTCCCTTTACTCGGGGTGGCGGGTGGGAGGGCGCGGGCCGTACGGACTCCGTCGTCCTGAATACGGTCAACAGCGGCCGGTTGCACGGGTGTCGGAGGTGATTCCGCTTCCGGCCGGTTCCGGTGCAATTCGGTGGTCGGTGAATTGCAAGGTCGCGTACGGTCTCTGCCGGTCCGGCCGGAATTTCAGACCCGTGTTGGCGCGCCGCGGGCAAAGTGTTGGTCCGGCTGCGTGCCCGGGATGCGGAAGTGCCGCACCGGAGGTGCGGCCACGGTGGAAGATCGGATGGAAACGCGCACTGCCGTGTCGAGCCTCCTTACGCCTTGTACGGATCCGGACCTGCCCTTGCACCATATCTGTCCGCAGGGCCCTTTCAACACGAGCGAGCGGCTCGGCACGGACGCCTGGCAAGGTATTGCCATTCTGTTTCCGGTCGTCTGTGCAATACATCGCGCCGGTGTTGCGGAGGGGAATGTGCGCCCTCATGAAGTGCGGCCGAAAACGGC
>NZ_JACBXC010000723.1 GCF_013870535.1 Streptomyces phytophilus
CCTCCTCCTGCACAACCGCATGTCCGTCGCCGTGCTCGCCGGCTCTCCCCTCATGATCGTGGCGATGTTCGCCGTGCTCTTCCGCGGCGGCACCTTCGACCCCGCGGACCCGGACCCCGGCTCCTCCGCGATGATCATGTTCTGGATCGCCTTCGGCGCGTTCTTCTTCGGGCTGACCTACGGCCTGCTCCAGATCTGCACCGAACTGCCCGTGCTGCGCCGCGAATGGCTCGCCGGCCTGCGGCTCGGCCCGTACGTCGCCTCCAAACTCACCACCATGCTCCCGGCCCTGGCCGTCGCCGACGCGGTGCTGCTGGCCGTGCTCCGGGTGCTGGACCGGCTGCCTCCGGCCGGCTGGGACACGTACGCCTCGCTGTTCGCCACCGCTCTGCTGGCCTCCGCCGCGGCCCTCGCGCTCGGGCTGCTCGCCTCCGCGGCGGTGTCGGAGCCGGGGCAGGCGACGCTGATGCTGCCGCTGCTGTGCTTTCCGCAGGTGCTGTTCTCGGGCGCGTTCGTGCCGGTGCCGCGGATGACGCCGGCCGGTGAGGCGATCAGCCTGGCGATGACCAACCGGTGGGCGTTCGAGGCACTGGGCAGCGGGGTGGGGCTGGAGTCGCTGTGGCGTACGGGCGCTTCGCCGCTGGGGCGGCCGCTGCTCGCCGCGTACGGTGAGTCGTTCGCCCACCCGGCGGGGCGCGGGTGGCTGATCCTGGCGGGGTTCGCGGTGCTGTTCCTGGCGCTGACGTGGTGGGTGCTGGTGCGCAAGTGCCGGGACGGCGCCGAGCGGAGCCGGCAGGGGCGTTGACGCGGGCCGGGGTCCGGGGCCCGCGGGGTCAGCAGCCCAGCCGCGGCGCGAGATCCGCCACGTCCGGGACACGGTCCCGGTAGGTCTGCGCCACGAACGACAGAAACGTTTCGACATCCCCGGGCTGCGACGCCGCGCCCAACGAGACGCGCACCGCGCCCGCCGACGGCAGGTGCAGCAGCTTCAGGTAGTCCTCCAGCGAGCCGAGCCGCCTGCGCGCGGCCCGGCGCAGCCGGCGCGGCGACAGGTCGAAGGCCGCCTCGCCGGCGCCCGGGTTGCAGAAGCAGCCGGTGCGCAGGGAGATGCCGTACGCGGCGCTGTCGCGGATGATGACGCGCTCGTCGACGACGCGGCCGCCGGCGTCGAGGACGTTCAGCGCGACCGTGCCGCCGCGCGCAGCGCCGGTGCGGTCCGGACCGTAGACCCGGACCAGCGGCGCGCCGTCGCCGTGCCGCAGCGTGCGCAGGCCCGCGAGCAGCCGGCCCGTCAGCGCCTCGACGTGGTCGTGGACGCGGTCGATGCCGATGCGCTCCATCCAGGCGAGCCCGGCGGTGACGTCCGGTATGGCGAGGAAGTTGACGGTCCCGTCCTCGAACGCGGCCTCGTCGTCGGCGAGGACGTGCCACTGGGCCTGCGCGCTGACGGCGTAGATCGTGCCGCCGGCGAACCACGGGCGGCGCAGCTTCGCGAGCGCCGCACGGCGGGCGACGAGGGCGCCGACGCCGGTGGGGTGGCCGAAGAGCTTGTACCAGCTGACGACCGTGAAGTCCGGGTGGTGGCGGCCGAGGTCCAGGGCGTTGGTGGGGATGTACGCGGCGGCGTCGAGCACGACGTCGTAGCCGCGGGCCTGGGCGGCGGCGATCCACTCCAGGGAGTGCTGTACGCCGGTGAAGTTGCTCTGCGCCGGGTAGGCCAGCAGGCCGCGGGGGCGGCGTTGCCCGTACCCGAAGCCGGGCCGCCGGGCGCGTGCGGACAGCGCGGCGTGCATGCGGTCCTCGTCGATCCCCAGGTCCGGCGTGCGCAGCGGGACGTACTCGACGGCCGCGCCGCGCGCCCGCGCGTACTCCCGCAGGCCGTTGACGGAGTTGTGGTTGTCGAGCGAGAGGACGAGCCGGCTGCCGCGCCCGAGCGGGTACGCCTCGCCGACCAGGCGCAGCGCGCCGGTGGCGTTGGGCGTGAAGATCACGGCGTACTCGGCGGGGTCGGCGTTGAAGTACCGCAGCACCGCCTCGCGGGCCTCGGCGAGGCGGTCCCCGGAGGCCCGGGAGGCGGGGCTCTCGGAGTGCGGGTTGCCGAACAGCCCGCCGGTGATGCGCCGGGCGCTGCCCGCGACGAGGGAGCGCGGCGGGAGTCCCGCGCCGGTGTGGTCGAGATAGGTGTGCCCGCCCTCGTCCAGGTAACCGAACTCCCGTTCCCGCAGCTCCGCGAAGAGGCCGGAAGCCTCCGCCGCTCGCTCGCGTACGTGCCCGGTGGTGTCTGCCCTGCCCATGGGACCCCTCCGCATGAAATCCGCCAAAGGTAGCCATACCAGGATGACACCGACCGACCCCGGCGACCCCCGGCAACGCGGCCGACGACCGCACCTCTCGGCCGAACTGCTGATCGTCCGCACGCGTAATCGGGTGGCGCGGGCGCGCGGCGGATCATTAACGTCGCGGGCGTGAAGTATGAAGATCCGCTGGCCTACACGGTCGGCCTGGAGGGTGTCGCGCTGCTGCGTTCGTTCACCGGGGAGTACGACCGCGCGTTCGTCGCCGCGCGACTCGGCGAGATCCGCCGGCTGCTCGACGACGGGGCGCTGGCCGACGCGGGCGTGGACGTCGCCCGGGTGTCGACGGTCGAGGGGTACCGGATCTGGTCGCGGACGTACGACGGGCCCAACTCGGCGTTCGACCTCGACGAGCCGGTCGTCGGGGCGTTCCTCGACCCGCTGCCCGCGGGCGTCGCCCTGGACGCCGCCTGCGGCACCGGGCGCATGACGGCCCTGCTGGCCGGGCGGGGCCACCGCACCATCGGCGTCGACAGCTCGCCGGACATGCTGGCGCGGGCCGGGGAGCGGGTTCCGGAGGGCGACTTCCGCCTCGGCGCCCTGGCCGCGCTGCCCGTGGCCGACGATGCCGTGGACGTGGTGGTCTGCGCGCTCGCGCTCACGCACGTGCCCGATCTGGGCCCGGTGCTGGCGGAGTTCGCGCGGGTGCTGCGGCCGGGCGGGCACCTCGTGACGTCGGACCTGCACCCGGAGCGGGTGGCGCTCGGGTCGGTGCCCGC
>NZ_JACBXC010000724.1 GCF_013870535.1 Streptomyces phytophilus
CCGCACGCAGCACGGCGGCGCCGAGCAGCGCGGCAGAGGCGGCGGCCAGCAGGACGGCGAAGTTGGTGGCGCTCACTGTCGGACTCCCGATTGCTGTAGGACCCCCATGTTCTACCTCAGCCTGCCGGAGCGCAGAACCCCACCCCTAGCGGAAAATGGCATGAATAGGGCGGGCCTTTGGTCCCGTCGCCGCCAAGGCGGGGGGCGGGGGCGCCGTTTGCGCGCCCCCCGCGCCCGTTCCGTACCGGCTCAGCCGCGCTGGCGCAGCCGTACGAACGCAGCCGTACCGACGCCGCCGTACTAACTCAGCCGCTCCAGCACCATGGCCATGCCCTGGCCGCCCCCGACGCACATCGTCTCCAGCCCGAACTGCTTGTCGTGCCACTGCAGGGAGTTGATGAGCGTCGTGGTGATCCGCGCGCCCGTCATGCCGAAGGGGTGCCCGACGGCGATGGCGCCGCCGTTGACGTTCAGCCGGTCCAGGTCGATGCCCAGATCCCGGTACGAGGGGACGACCTGCGCGGCGAACGCCTCGTTGATCTCCACCAAGTCGATGTCGCCGACCGTCATCCCGGCCCGCGCCAGCGCCTGCCTGCTGGCCTCCACCGGGCCCAGCCCCATGATCTCCGGCGACAGCGCGGAGAGCCCGGTCGAGACGATCCGCGCCAGCGGCGTGAGGCCCAGCTCACGCGCCTTGGTGTCGGACATCACGACGACCGCGGCGGCGCCGTCGTTCAGCGGGCAGCAGTTGCCGGCGGTGACCAGCCCGTCGGGGCGGAACACGGGCTTCAGGCCCGCGACGCCCTCCAGCGTCACACCCGGCCGCGGACCGTCGTCCTTGCTCACCACCGTGCCGTCGGGAGTGGTGACGGGCGTGATCTCGCGCTCCCAGAAGCCGGCGGCGATGGCCTTCTCGGCGAGGTTCTGCGACCGCACGCCGAACTCGTCCATGTCCTGCCGCGTGACGCCCTTGACCCGCGCCAGGTTCTCGGCGGTCTGCCCCATCGCGATGTAGACGTCGGGCACCAGGCCGTCGTCGCGCGGGTCGTGCCAGCCGGCGCCGCCCTTCTCCTGGCGCTCGGCGGTACGGGCCTCGGCCTCGGCGAAGAGGGGGTTGTGGGTGCCGGGCATGCCGTCGGAGGAGCCGTTGACGAACCGCGAGACCGTCTCCACGCCCGCCGAGACGAAGACGTCGCCCTCGCCGGCCTTGATGGCGTGGAACGCCATCCGCGTGGTCTGCAGGGACGAGGAGCAGTAGCGCGTGACGGTGCAGCCCGGGAGGTGGTCCATGCCGAGCTGCACGGCGACCACGCGGCCCAGGTTGTGCCCCTGCTCGCCGCCGGGCAGGCCGCAGCCGAGCATGAGGTCGTCGATGTCCCGCGGGTCCAGGCCGGGCACCTTGTCGAGGGCGGCCCGGACGATCCCGGTGGTCAGGTCGTCGGGGCGGACGTCCTTCAGCGAGCCTTTCCCGGCCCGGCCGATCGGGGAGCGGGCGGCTGAGACGATCACGGCTTCGGGCATCACGGCTCCCAGGGGACGCGGATGGGGCGGGGTCCTGGGCTGAAGTTACCCGTACGTAGCGAAGGGGTCACGGCTCTCGTACTGTGACGCGGACCTCAATTCCTGAGCGCTTGCTTACTACGGTCCGGGAAAGACCGGGAAAAGGCTTGTGAAAGATCCTCCTGAGGTCTGGCGCGATGTCTTTGCCTACCCATTACTCTTGTCCCAAGGCCGCGCAGTGCGGCCACTGAGGAGTGAGATGAGGAGCAGCAACCCGGTCTTCACGCGACGGGGGTTCAGCCGCGAGGGCGGTTCGGGAGGCTTCAACGCGCCGTCGCAGGCCGGGGGCCCCACTGTCGCCCAGGGCAACAACCCGTACGCCCAGCCCGGCACCAACCCGTATGCGCAGCAGCCGGGTGCCGCCCCGCGGAACCCCTACGCGCCCGCGGACCAGCAGCAGGGCGAGTGGGCGCCGCACGCGGCGCCCGCCGGCGGCCGGATGACCATGGACGACGTCGTGTCCCGCACGGGCATGACGCTCGGCCTGGTGATCCTCGCGGCCGTCGCCTCCTGGATCACCTTCGACGGCGAGAAGTCGCTCGGCATCGGCCTGATGGCCGCGCTCGGCGCCTTCGTGCTGGCGATGGTCCAGGCGTTCAAGCGCCGGCCGATCCCCGCGCTGATCCTGTCGTACGCGGTGCTTGAGGGCGTCTTCCTCGGCATCATCAGCGAGTACTTCAACACCTACGTCAGCGGCGCGGTCATGCAGGCCGTGCTCGGCACGATGGCGGTGTTCTTCGGTGTGCTCGTGGCGTACAAGCTGCGGATCATCCGGGTCACGGCCCGGTTCCAGCGGTTCGTCATCGGCGCGGCCATCGGCTTCGTGCTGCTGATGGCGGTCAACATGTTCGCCGCGCTCATCGGCGGCGGCGACGGCATGGGCCTGCGCAGCGGCGGCCTCGGCATCCTGTTCGGCGTCATCGGCGTCGTGCTCGGCGCGTGCTTCCTGGCCCTGGACTTCAAGCAGGTCGAGGACGGCATCGCCTACGGCGCCCCGAAGAACGAGGCGTGGCTCGCCGCCTTCGGCCTGACCCTGACCCTGGTCTGGATCTACCTGGAGATGCTGCGCCTGGTGGCCATCCTCCAGGGTGGCGACTGACGCGGCCCGCACGACTGACCTGTGGCCCGGCGCGGAGGCGTACGCCCTCCGGCCGGGCCACCGGCATGAGAAGGGGGAACGATGGCCGACGACCTGAGGCGGCTGCTGCGGGGGATCGAGGTCTTCGAGGGCGACCTGCCGTCGTTCGACCCGCGGGAGACCCCGGACGAGCCCGTCGCGCTCTTCACGGGCTGGCTGCTGGACGCCGTACGGGCGGGGGTGCGCGAGCCGCACGCCATGACCCTGTCGACGGCGGACGCGGACGGCGCCCCGTCGGCGCGGGTGCTGATCCTCAAGGACGTCGGCCCGGACGGCTGGCAGTTCGCCTCGGACGCGGGCAGCCCGAAGGGCCGGGAGCTGGCCGGGCGGCCGTACGCGGCGCTGACGTTCTACTGGCCGCCGCTGGCCCGCCA
>NZ_JACBXC010000725.1 GCF_013870535.1 Streptomyces phytophilus
CCCGGCAGCCCCAGCAGGTCCTCGGTGCTCCCCGCCTCGGCCGGCAGCGTGTCGAGGGCCTCGACGATCGTCCGCTCCTCGAAGCGGAAGTGCGACTCCACGATCGCGCTCAGCCCCTCCAACTCGCCCCGCACGCGCGCCGCGTCCCGCTCGTCCGGCTCCGCGGGCACGCCGTCGAGGACCCGCTCCAGGCTCTGCAGGAGGCCGCTCACCATCGCGTGGTCCTCCGCCATCTTCCCGATCAGCGGCCGCAGGTCGGGGTAGCGCGCGGTGAGCGCGGGGAACGCGCCGCGGTCCTCGCCCGTGTGGTGCGCGGTCAGCGCGGTGCAGAAGGCGAGGCAGTGGGCCTTGAGGTCGCGGGGCCGGGGGCCGCCGGCCAGGTAGTCGTCGGTTTCCGTACGGAGCCGGGCCAAGTCGGCGCGCAGGCCGCGGTGGATGGCGAGGAGTTCCTCGCCGAAGGCGGCGAGCCGCGCACGGGGTTCGGGGGACATGGGGCCATCCGATCACGGCGTACGGGGCCGCCGGACCCGGGGCCCGGGTACCAGCGGCTGGCCAAGTGACCGTCAAGCATCGGCCAAATCCCCGGCATGACCCGCCCCGGGCGGCTCACCAGCGCATACGCTGCACAGCACGGTCCTGTCCCTGCCACGGGCGGCGCGGCAGGGACAGGAGCGGCCCGGCGGCCCGCCGCCCGGTTCAGGGCGTGCGGCCGATGAACGCCAGCAGGCGGGTCTGCACGTCGGCGCTCTCCGGGACCTCGACGCGCGGCCCGTAGTGGCCGCTGCCGCGCAGCACCTCGTCCATCGGCTGCATCCCCGCCAGCAGGGCGGCGCACTTGGCCGGATCCAGCCGCTCGTCCTGGCCGGTCGCCCGGGCCAGATCCCAGGTGTGCATGAAGACGTCGCTCGTGTAGAAGCGGTCGATCGCCTGGGCCAGCGGGAAGTCGCCGGTCTCGGGGTGCGACAGGGTCCTGCCCGCCGTGGCCGGGTCGTCCAGGAGGGCCTGCACGGCGTCGTTGTGCACCTGCCAGGCACCCACCGGGTCCTCGTCCACGGGCGGGCCCTTCGGCAGTTCGATGCCGGCGCCCGCCTTCAGGAAGCCCGGGAACCACTCGACGAGGTGCCGGACGACGTCCCGCGCGACCCACCCCTCGCACGGCGCCGGGTCGTCCCACCTGCCCGCGGCGACGCCGCGGACGCGCGCCGTGAACTCGTCGGCGATCCGGCGGTGTTCCGCGGCGGCCTGGGTGCCGTCGAGCAGCTCGTCCAGCCGCTCGTACCCCTCGCGGATGCCGGTCTCGGCGCCGCTGGCGATCATGCCGTCGCGGGATTCGAGGGAGTCCAGCAGCGAGGTGGTGGTCAGCCGGGTGCGCCCGCCGAGGTCCTCGAAGACGGCGGTCTCCAGGCTGACGCTGTCGGGCATGCCCTCGTAGGTGAAGGTCTGGACGATGCGCTCGGTGGGGCGCACCTCGTGGAACACGCCGTGGAAGGCGTAGTCGTTGCCCGCCTCGTCGGAGTGGACGTAGCGGTACGAGCCGTCGGTGCGGGCGTCGTAGCGCTCGATGGTCATGGTCAGCCCGCGCGGGCCGAGCCACTGGGCGACGAGGTCGGGGTCGGTGTGCGCGCGGAACACCCGCTCCGGCGGGGCCTCGAACTCCCGGGTGATCACGATGGTGGGGAGGGCCGGGTCGACGGTGATCCCGGTCTCGTTGCGGTGGCGGGTGTGCGTGGTGCTCATGAGGCTTCTGCTTCCTTCGTCGTCCGGGGGGTCGGCACCGGCGGACCGTCCTGGGCGTCCATCCGCTCCAGGACGGCGTCCAGGCGGCGGTAGCGGTCCTCCGCCGCGCGCCGGTAGCGCTCGATCCACTTCGTCATGAGGTCGAAGACCTCCGCCTCCAGGTGGCAGGGCCGCCGCTGGGCGTCCCGGCTGCGGCTCACCAGGCCGGCGTCCTCCAGGACGCGGATGTGCTTGGAGACGGCCTGCACGCTGACGTCGTACGGCTCCGCCAGCTCGTTGACGGTGGCGTCGCCCGCGGTGAGGCGGGCCACGATGTCGCGCCTGGTCGGGTCCGCGAGCGCGGAGAACACCAGGGACAGCCGCTCGTCGGGCTCCGGCGCGGGCTCGGGGGCCGAGGTCATGTCACGTCCTCAACTGATCGGTTGAATACACGCTAACCTGCCGCCCGCGATTGGTCAACCGATCGGTTGAATTACCTGGTCGGGCTACGACCGGGTGGTGCTGCAGCTTGCGCCCTGGCGGGCGGGGAGGAGGGGGAAGCGCAGGCGGTAGCGGTTGCGGGAGACCAGGCGGTAGACGGCGGCGGCGGGGCGGCGTACGGGGCGGGCGCCGAGGGCGCGGCCCAGCAGCCGGCCCGCGCGGTTGCCGCTGCGGAGGGTCCCGGCGATGGCCATGGCGCCGCCCGGCGGCGGGGTCACCGCCCGGGGCCCGGCGGGTGCGTGCCCCGCCTCGTCGACGAGCACCACCTCGCGCAGCAGCCGCTCCTCCGGCACCCCGTAGACCTCCGGGTCCACCGACTGCCACGGCACGATCCGCACCTCCGGTGCGAACCGCCGGCGCCCGAAGTCGGCCCACCCCGTGCAGAAGCCGCAGTCACCGTCGTACAGCAGCACCATCGCGCGCCTCCTCCGTCCCGTGCTCCGTCCCGTCCGTCCCCTCCAGCATGAAGTGGTGCGGCAGCCCGGGCAAAGCCGGGGGCGGCCCGGGCGGCAGCGCCAGCCCGGCGCGGGCGAAGAGCGCGCGGTACTCGGCCAGGGTGCGTTCCCGCCCGGCCGTGAGCACCATCATCTCCACGTCGCTCAGCGCCAGCGCCACATCCGCGTCCGGCCGCGTACGGGCCCCGTCCGCCGCCTCCGGCAGGACCAGCGCGGGCACCAGCACCCGCCCGCCGGGCCGCAGCGCCGCCCGGCAGGCGCGCAGCACGCGCACGCAGTCGTCGTCGCCGAAGTTGTGCAGGATGTTCTTCAGCAGGCAGGCGTCGGCCGGGCCGCCGCCCGCCGCCGGGACCGCGGCGAAGAAGTCGCCCGCCACCAGCGCGCACCGGTCCGCGACC
>NZ_JACBXC010000726.1 GCF_013870535.1 Streptomyces phytophilus
TGCTGCTGCCCGCCCTGCTGCTGGAGCTGCTGATCCACCTGGTGCCGATGGCCGTCGGCGTGGTGATGAGCTTCAAGGAGCTGACCCAGCGCTACATCCGCGACTGGGGCGAGGCGCCCTGGGCCGGCCTGGACAACTTCCGCGTCGCCGTCGACTTCGACGCGCCGGTGGGCGAGGCGCTGCTGCGCTCGTTCCTCATCACCTGCGCGTTCACGGTCCTCGCGGTCGGCTTCTCCTGGCTGCTCGGCGTCACCGCGGCGATCCTCATGCAGGACGCCTTCCGCGGCCGCGGACTGCTGCGCGCGGTCTTCCTCACCCCGTACGCGCTGCCCGTCTACACCGCCGTCATCACCTGGTCGTTCATGCTCCAGCGGGACAACGGCCTGGTGAACCATGTGATTCACGACCAGCTGGGGCTGACGAGCCAGCCGACGTTCTGGCTGATCGGCGACAACGCGTTCGTCTCGCTCGTGCTCGTCTCGGTCTGGCGCACCTGGCCGTTCGCGTTCCTGGTGCTCACCGCGGCGCTGCAGAACATCCCGCGCGAGGTGTACGAGGCGTCCGCGATCGACGGCGCCGGGATCTGGCAGCAGATCCGCCGGATCACCCTGCCGTCGCTGCGGCCGGTCAACCAGGTGCTGGTCCTCGTGCTCTTCCTGTGGACGTTCAACGACTTCAACGTGCCGTACATCCTCTTCGGCAAGTCGGCGCCGGAGTCCGCGGACATCATCTCCATCCACATCTACCAGTCGTCCTTCGTCACCTGGAACTTCGGCGCCGGCTCCGCCATGTCCGTGCTGCTGCTGCTCTTCCTGCTGGTCGTCACGGCCGGCTACCTGCTGCTCACCTCCCGGGGAAGGAAGGCGGCCAGTGCATAGCTCCCCCACCGCACCGCCGCGGTCGTTCATCTGGACCAGGCGGATCGTGCTCACGCTGCTGACGGTCTTCGCGGTCACGCCCGTGTACGTGATGCTCAGCAGCTCGCTCAAGCCCCTCGAAGACGTGACCGGCGAGTTCCGGTGGATACCCAGCGGGCTGACCATCCGGCCGTATCTCGATATCTGGGACACGGTGCCGCTGGCCCGTTACTTCCTGAACTCACTGATCGTGGCGGGCGCCGCGACGGCCTGCTCGGTCGTCATCGCGATCTTCGCCGCGTACGCGGTCAGCCGCTACCGCTTCCGCGGCAAGCGGCTGTTCACGGTCACGGTGCTGTCCACCCAGATGTTCCCCGGCATCCTCTTCCTGCTGCCGCTGTTCCTGATCTTCGTCAACATCGGGAACACCACCGGGATCGCCCTCTACGGCTCCCGCGGCGGCCTGATCCTCACGTACATGACCTTCACCCTGCCCTTCTCCATCTGGATGCTGGTCGGCTACCTCGACTCCATCCCCCGCGACCTGGACGAGGCGGCGCTCGTCGACGGCTGCGGGCCGCTGAAGGCACTGTTCCGTGTCGTGGTGCCGGCGGCGGTCCCCGGGATCGTCGCCGTCGCCATCTACTCCTTCATGACCGCCTGGGGCGAGGTCCTCTTCGCCTCGGTCATGACCAACGACGTCACCCGGACGCTCTCCGTCGGGCTGCAGGGATACGCGACCCAGACCGAGGTGTACTGGAACCAGGTCATGGCCGCCTCCCTCGTCGTCAGCCTCCCCGTCGTCGCCGGCTTCCTGCTGCTCCAGCGCTATCTCGTCGCCGGGCTGACCGCCGGAGCCGTCAAGTGACCCCGTCCGAAAGGAACTCCGTGACCGACCTGCACCTCGACCGTCTCCCGTCCGACTTCGTGTGGGGCACGGCCACCGCCGCGTACCAGATCGAGGGCGCCGTCCGCGAGGACGGCCGCGCCCCGTCGATCTGGGACACGTTCTCGCACACGCCCGGCATGGTCGACGGCGGCGACACCGGCGACGTCGCCTGCGACCACTACCACCGCTGGCCCGAGGACATCGCGCTGATGCGCCGACTGGGCGCCGAGGCGTACCGCTTCTCGATCGCCTGGCCGCGCGTCGTCCCGGGCGGCGACGGTCCCGTCAACGAGGCGGGCCTCGCCTTCTACGACCGGCTCACCGACGCGCTGCTCGAAGCCGGCATCACGCCCTTCCCCACCCTCTACCACTGGGACCTGCCGCAGGCGCTCCAGGACCGCGGCGGCTGGGCGGAGCGCGCGACCGCCGAGGCGTTCGCGGAATACGCGGCCGTCGTGGCCCACCGGCTCGGCGACCGGATCACCGACTGGGCCACGCTCAACGAGCCGCTGTGCTCGGCCTGGATCGGGCACCTGGAGGGCCGGATGGCCCCGGGGCTCACCGATCTGACGGCGGCGGTACGGGCCTCGTACCACCTGCACCTCGGCCACGGCCTGGCCGTCCAGGCGCTGCGCGCCGCCGTGCCCGGGGCCCGCGTCGGGCTGGTCAACAACCTCACGCACTGCGAGCCGGCCTCCGACAGCGACGAGGACATCGCCGCCGCCGCCCGCGCCGACGGGCACACCAACCGCTGGTGGATGGACCCGATCCACGGCCGCGGCTACCCGGAGGACATGCGCCGGCTGTACGGCGTGGACCTGCCCGAGCGCCCCGGGGACCTGGAGACCATCGCCGCGCCGCTGGACTGGCTGGGCCTGAACTACTACTTCCGCCAGGTCGTCGCGAACGACCCGGACGGGCCGCTGCCGTACGCGCGCCAGGTCGACCTGCCCGGCGTGCGGCGCACCGCGATGGGCTGGGAGGTGCACGCCGAGGGGCTGACGAAGACGCTGGAGCGGATGGCCGACGACTACCGCGCCCGCTGCCTGTACGTCACCGAGAACGGCGCCGCCTACCCGGACGCGGTCGGCCCCGACGGGCAGATCGACGACCCGGAGCGCACCCGCTACCTGGAGGAGCACCTCGCCGCCTGCACCGAGGCGGTGCGCCGCGGCGTGCCGCTGGCGGGGTACTTCGCCTGGTCGCTGCTGGACAACTTCGAGTGGGCGTACGGCTACGACAAGCGCTTCGGCCTCGTCCACGTCGACTACGCCACCCAGCGGCGGACCATCAAGGGCAGCGGCCGGCGCTACGCCGA
>NZ_JACBXC010000727.1 GCF_013870535.1 Streptomyces phytophilus
GCGAACTCGCTCATGCCGGCTCCCCGGCCGCGTCCCGGCCGCTCACCTTCGGGCCGCCCAGCCGGCGTAGAAGATACCGAGGCCCACGATCACGCACATGCCCTGGATGATCCAGAATCTGACCACCACGAGCACTTCGCTCCAGCCCTTCAGTTCGAAGTGATGCTGGAGTGGCGCCATTCTGAAGACGCGTTTCCCGGTCATCCGGAACGACCCGACCTGGATCACCACGGACAGGGTGATGAGGACGAACAGGCCGCCGAGGATGGCCAGGAGCAGTTCGGTGCGGGAGGCGATGGCCAGGCCCGCGAGCGCGCCGCCCAGGGCCAGCGAGCCGGTGTCGCCCATGAAGATCTTCGCGGGCGAGGTGTTCCACCACAGGAAGCCGAAGCAGGCGCCCATCAGCGCGGAGGCGACCACGGCGAGGTCGAGCGGGTCGCGTACGTCGTAGCAGGCGGCCGGGTTGGTCAGGGTGTCGGCGTTGATGCAGGACTCCTGGTACTGCCAGACGCCGATGAAGACGTACGCGCCGAAGACCATCACCGAGGCGCCGGTGGCCAGGCCGTCCAGGCCGTCGGTGAGGTTCACGCCGTTGGACATCGCCAGGATCATGAACAGCGCCCAGATGACGAACAGCACGGGGCCGATCGACCAGCCGAAGTCCTGGGTGAAGGAGAGCTTGGTGGACGCGGGCGTCAGCTCCCGGGCGTCCTCGAAGTTCAGCGACAGCACCGCGAAGGCGATGCCGACGATGAACTGGCCGAGCATCTTCGCCTTGGCCCGCAGACCCAGGCTGCGCTGCTTGATGATCTTGATGTAGTCGTCGAGGAAGCCGACCAGGCCCAGACCCGCCATCAGGAAGAGCACCAGCAGCCCGGAGTACGTGGGCGAGCTGCTGGTCGCGACCTTGGTGATCGCGTACGCGAAGATCGTGGCCAGGATGAACGCGATGCCGCCCATGCTGGGCGTACCGCGCTTGCTGTGGTGCGCCTCGGGCCCGTCGTCCCGGATGTACTGCCCGTAGCCCCTGCGGGCCAGCAGTTTGATCAGCAGCGGGGTGCCGATGAGGGAGAAGAAGAGCCCGAGGGCCCCGGAGAAGAGGATCTGCCTCATCGGGCGGCGCCCTCCTCAAGCAGCGCTTCCGCCACGCGCCACAGCGCCTCGGATCTGGATGCCTTGACGAGCACGACATCTCCCGGCCGCAGCTCGCCGCGCATCAGGTCGACCGCCGCGTCGACGTCGGACACGTGCACCGACTCCTCACCCCACGAACCCTCGTTCTTCGCGCCCATGTCCAGCCAGGCGGCCTCCTGCCGGCCCACTGCCACGAGCTTGCTGATGCCCAGGCGGACGGCCAGCCGGCCCACGCCGTCGTGCTCGGCCATGGCGTGGTCGCCGAGTTCGGCCATCGCGCCCAGCACGGCGAACGTCCGGCCCCCCGGCGCCGTGCTGCCCCGTCCCATGGCGGCGAGCGCGCGCAGCGCGGCCCGCGTGGACTCGGGGTTGGCGTTGTACGCGTCGTTGACGACTGTCACGCCGTCCGCCCGCCGCCTGACCTCCATGCGCCGGCCGGACAGGGCCTCGGCGGCGGAGAGCGCCTCGGCGATCCGCGCCGGGGGCATGCCCAGCTCGTACGCGACGGCGGCTGCGGCAAGTGCGTTCGACACGTGGTGCTCACCGTACAGCCGCATGATCACACCGGCGCTGCCGGCGGGCGTGTGCAGGGTGAATTCCGGCCGTCCGTCATCGGTGAGGCGGACGTCCGAGGCGCGTACGTCCGCCTCGGGCGCCTCGCCGTAGTAGACGGTCCTGGCCCGGGTGCGGGACGCCATCGCGCGTACGAGCGGGTCGTCGGCGTTGAGCACCGCGACCCCGCCGTCCGCGCCCGGCGGCAGCGCCTCGACCAGCTCGCCCTTGGCCTCGGCGATCTGCTCCCGGCCGCCGAACTCGCCGATGTGCGCGGAGCCGACGTTGAGGACGAGCCCGATGCGCGGCGGCGTCACCTCGGCCAGCTCGCGGATGTGGCCGAGGCCGCGCGCGCCCATCTCCAGCAGCAGGTACCGGGTCTCGGGGGCGGCCTGGAGGGCCGTGACGGGATGGCCGATCTCGTTGTTGAACGACCCGTGGGTGTAGACCGTCGGGCCGAGGCGCTGGAGCAGCTGCGCGAGCAGGTCCTTGGTGGACGTCTTGCCCGAGGAGCCGGTGAGCGCGACGAGCGCGGTGAGCGAGTCGGCGAGGCGGGCGACGACGTGCTGGGCCAGCGCGCTGAGCGCCGGGGGCACGGAGCGGACCACGACGGTCGGCACGCCCTCGACGGGGCGGGTGCCCAGGACGCCGGTGGCGCCGGCGGCGACGGCGCGCGGGGCGTAGTCGTGCCCGTCGACGTGCTCGCCGGTGAACGCGGCGAAGAGGCTGCCGGGTTCCGCCTGCCGCGAGTCGATGACGACGGGGCGGGTGACCAGCGCCTGCGGGTCGGCCACGCCGTGCAGCTCGCCTCCGGTCAGCTCGGCGACCTCGGCGAGGCTCAGCGGAATCACCGTGCGCCTCCGGCCGATCGGGCGGGACCTGCGGGATCCGGAGGATCGGCGGGATCCGCGTGCCGCGGGTCCGCGGGGGCGGCGCCCGGCCGCTCCCGGATCGCCCTGCGCAGCTCGTCGCGGTCGTCGAAGGGCCGTACGACACCGGCGGTGTCCTGGCCCTGCTCGTGGCCCTTGCCGGCGATCAGCACCGTGTCGCCGGCGCCCGCCCGGGCCACCGCGATGGCGATGGCGCCCGCCCGGTCGGACTCGACCAGCACGTCGCCGCGCTCGTAGACCGGCACCTCGGCGGCGCCGGCGAGCATCGCGGCGAGGATCGCGAGGGGGTCCTCGGAGCGGGGGTTGTCGGAGGTGAGCACCGCGGTGTCGGCGAGCCGGGCGGCGGCGGCGCCCATGGGGCCGCGCTTGTGCGGGTCGCGGTCGCCGCCGCAGCCGACGACGACGTGCAGCCGGTTCTCGGTGACCTTGCGCAGGGCGCGCAGCACGGACTCCAGCGCGTCGGGCTTGTGCGCGTAGTCGACGACG
>NZ_JACBXC010000728.1 GCF_013870535.1 Streptomyces phytophilus
CCCGCTCAGCCCGCGATGGCCCGGTACACCGTGTAGATGACCAGCCCCGCGAGCGAGCCCACCACCGTGCCGTTGATCCGGATGAACTGCAGGTCCCGGCCGATGTTCGCCTCGATCTTGCGCGACGTCTGGTCCGCGTCCCAGCCCGCGACGGTGTCCGAGATCAGCGACGTGATCTGGTGCTGGTACGTCGTCACCACGTGCGTCGCGACATCCTCCGCCCAGCCGTCGACCTTCGCCTGCAGCCGTGCGTCCGCCGCCATCCGCTGCCCGAACGACAGCAGCGCCGCCCGCGCCCGCAGCCGCAGTTCGCTGCGCTCGTCGTCCGCGGCGCCGACGATCATGCCGCGCAGCGACGTCCACGCCGAGGCGATGAAGTCCTGCACCTCGTCGCGGTCCAGGATCTCGCCCTTGAGCCGCTCGACGCGCGCCCGGGTCGCGGTGTCGCCCTGGAGGTCGGCGGCGAAGTCGGAGAGGAACCGGTCGAGCGCGCCGCGCGCCGGGTGCTCCGGCGACTCGCGCATCTCGCCGATGAACCGCAGCAGTTCCTTGTAGACCCGCTCGCCGACCCGGCGGTCGACGAACTTCGGGGTCCAGCCGGGCGCCCCGCCGGTGACGGCGCCGACGACCGAGGGGCCGTTGAGGATCAGCCAGGACTCGGCGCGCTCGCAGACCAGGTCGACGACGCGGCGGTGGCCGCCGTCCGCGACGATCCTCTCCAGCAGCTTGCCGAGCCCGGGGCCGACCTCCAGGGCGGCGGCGCGGCGGTTGATGGCCTCGCCGACGACGGCCTGGACGTCGTGGTCCCGCAGGACGGCCAGCGCGCCGCGCAGCACGGTCGACGCCTCGGCGGTGACGCGGTCGGCGTTGGCGGGTTCGGCGAGCCAGCCGCCGACGCGGCTGCCGAGGCCGAGCGCGTGCAGCCGGGCGCGTACGACGTCGGCGGAGAGGAAGTTCTCGCCGACGAAGTCGCCGAGGCTCTGGCCGAGCTGGTCCTTCTTGGTGGGGATGATCGCGGTGTGCGGGATGGGCAGTCCCAGGGGCCGCTTGAACAGGGCCGTGACCGCGAACCAGTCGGCCAGCGCGCCGACCATGCCCGCCTCCGCCGCCGCGGCGACGTAGCCCGCCCAGGCGCCGGCGCCGTTGTGCTGCGCCCAGCGGGCGAGGGTGAAGACCGCGGCGGCCAGCAGCAGCAGGCCGGTGGCGAAGGTCTTCATCCGGCGCACGCCGCGCCGCTTCTCCGCGTCGGCGTCCGTGTAGGCAAAGCCACCCGGTCCGTCCGGTGCCGGCAGATCCATCGCGCTCCGTCCGCTCACGCAGTCCTCCGGGGGCCATTCTCCCCGGGCTCGCCACCATCTTTCACTTCCGGAACGGACGGCGGGTTCCCGGCGTCCCTGGCGGGGCGGGTGCCGGGAGTGCCGCGGGAGGGCGGTGAGGCTCGTAACTTTACCTTCCGGATGGTAAAGTTACGTCCCATGCGACCCAGCTCCCGCACCCAGATCCTCGAAGCCGCCGTCCGCGTCGTCGAACGGGCGGGGATCACCGCCCTCACGCTCGACGCCGCCGCGGCCGAGGCCGGGCTGACCAAGCCCGGGCTGATGTACCACTTCCCCAACCGCGACGCGCTCCTCGCGGCCATCCAGCGGCACCTGACCGAGACCCTGGACGCGCGCCTCCGCGCCGAGCTGGGCAAGCCGTTCGAGGAGGCCACCGCCCGCGAGCGGGCCGCGGCCTACGTGCGGTGCTGCGGGCAGGGCGGGGGGACGGCGGACTTCGTCTTCATGGTCGCCTCGGCGACCCGGCCCGAGCTGGCGCGGATCTGGGACGACTTCGCGGACCGCTGGGCGCCCGAGCCCCCCGGGCCGGACCCGGACCCCGAGGCGGTCGACCTGTTCCTGGCCCGGGTGGCGGCGGACGGGCTGTGGCTGTTCCACGCCACCGCGCAGTCCACGCTCGCCCCCGAGGTGGCGGCGGCGGTGCAGCGGCGGCTCGCCGCGCTGACCGACCCGGAGTCCTGAGGCCGACCGCGTACGCACCCGGCGTACCCGCACACGCAGAAAGCAAGGTGCTCCATGTTCAAGGCGCGACGCTGGTGGGTGCTCGCGACCGTCTCCGCGGGACTGCTGCTCATCTCGCTGGACGTGACGATCCTCTACACGGCGCTGCCCACCCTCACCGCCGACCTCGACGCCGACGCCTCCGCGAAGCTGTGGATCATCAACGCCTACCCGCTGGTGATGGCCGGGCTGCTGCTGGGCGCCGGCACCCTGGGCGACCGCGTGGGCCACAAGCGGATGTTCCTGACCGGGCTCGTCCTGTTCGGCATGGCGTCCACGCTGGCCGCGTTCGCGCCCTCGGCGGCGGTGCTGATCGGCGCCCGCGCGTTCCTCGCGGTCGGCGCGGCGGCGATGATGCCCGCGACGCTGGCGCTGGTCCGGCTCACCTTCGACGACGAGCGGGAGCGCGGCATCGCGATCGGCATCTGGGGCACGGTCGCCGTCGTCGGCGCGGCCCTCGGGCCGGTCGCGGGCGGGCTGCTGCTCGACCACTTCTGGTGGGGCTCGGTCTTCCTCGTCAACGTGCCCGTCGTCCTCGCGGCGCTCGTCGCGACCGCGCTGCTGGCGCCCGGCGGCTCCGGCAGCAAGGAGCGGCCGTGGGACCCGGTGGCCTCGGTGCAGGTCATGGCGGGGCTCGTCGGCCTGGTGTACGCGATCAAGGAGGGGGCCCGGCCGGAGCCCGACCCGCTGCACATCGTGCCGGCGCTGCTCGTCTCGGCCGCCGGGTTCACCGTCTTCGTACGCCGCCAGCGCACCCGGACGTACCCGCTGATCGACTTCGCGCTCTTCCGCAACCGGCAGCTCCTCGCCGGTGTCCTCGGCGCCGGGCTCGCGATGTTCGCCACCGCCGGCGTCGAGCTGATCCTCGCCCAGCGGCTCCAACTCGTGCTCGGCCTCAGCCCGCTGCACGCCGGGCTGCTGGTCGCCAGCTCGGCCATCGGCGCGATCCCGGCCGGGATCGTCGTCGGCGGCCTGGTCTACCGCGTACCCGCGCGGCACCTCAT
>NZ_JACBXC010000729.1 GCF_013870535.1 Streptomyces phytophilus
TGGAAGCGTCGAAGGCGGAGCCGGAGAGCCGCGCAGCGGGAGAGCCCGGAGCCCGGAGCGCGGCCGGGGAGCGGCCCGCCGGGCCGTACCGGGCCGGATGCGAGCGGAGGAGTGACGCTGTGCGGGCGACGTTCACGCTGGGGCGCATCGCAGGGGTCCGGGTCGGGGTCCACTGGAGCGTGGTCCTGATCTTCGCCGTCATCGCCATCGGCCTCGCGCAGGGCCGGCTCCCGGACGCCGATCCCGGCCGCGCCCGGGTGCTGTACTGGGCGGCGGGGCTGGCCGCCGCCGTGGTCTTCTTCGTCTCCCTCCTCGCCCACGAGCTGGCCCACGCCGTGGTGGCGCGGCGGAACGGCGTTTCCGTGGACGACATCGTGCTGTGGCTGCTGGGCGGCGTGGCCCGGCTGAAGTCGGAGGCGTCGAACCCGGGGGCCGAACTGCGGATCGCGGGTGTCGGCCCCCTGGTCAGCCTGGTGCTGGGCGGACTCTTCGCGCTGGGCACCTGGCTGCTCCACGGCGCCTCCGCGCCCGAGCTGCTCGTCCAGGTCATGGGGTGGCTGGCGGGTATCAACCTGCTGCTCGCCGTCTTCAACGCCCTGCCGGCCGCGCCGCTGGACGGCGGCAGGCTGCTGCGCGCGCTGCTGTGGTGGCGTACGGGCGACAGGCTGCGCGCCACCGCCGGGGCCACCGCCGCTGGGCGTGCCCTGGGCTGGCTGCTCATCGTGCTGGGGTTCTTTGTGTTCCTGCGCGGCGGCGGGTTCGGCGGGCTCTGGCTCGCCCTGATCGGCTGGTTCCTCATCGGGGCCGCCACCGCGGAGGGCCGGCAGGCGCAGGTGCGCGGGATGCTCGCCGGCGTCCCCGTACGGAATGCCATGACGCGGGATCCGGTCGTGGTGCCCGAGAGCCTGGACGTCGCGCAGTTGCTGGACAATCCGCTGTACCGGCACTCGGCGTTCCCCGTCACCGACGGGGGCGGCGAACCGCTGGGGCTGGTGACGGTCCGCGGCGCCAGGCACGCGCGGCCGGAGGGCGGGGGGACGGTGACCGCGGGCGAGGCGATGGTGCCGGTGTCGCAGCTCGTCGTCGTCGGCCCGGACGACTCGCTGGCCGACCTGCTGCCCCGCATGGAGCCCGGCCCCGAGCACCGCGTGCTGGTGACGGAGGAGGGCAGGCTCGTCGGGATCCTGTCGCTGTCGGACGTCAGCCGGACCGTGACCTACCTGGCGGAGACCACCCCCCGCGCGAGACGCGGCCCCTGAGAACCCGGGAGACCCGGTCCGGCCGGGGGTTTCCCGGGGGCGGTGGCGTCGCTCACAGTTCGGCGCCCGCGGGACAGGTGCGGCGCGACGGCGCGGTTACCCTGGCGTCGCTCCCGTACCCCCTGACCGCAGGCGAGGCCGCACGTGTTCCGGACGATGCTCAAGTCCAAGATCCACCGCGCCACCGTGACGCAGGCCGACCTCCACTACGTCGGGTCCGTCACCATCGACGAAGCGCTCATGGAGGCCGCGGACCTGCTGGCCGGCGAGCAGGTCGACGTCGTCGACATCGACAACGGCGCCCGGCTCACCACCTACGTCATCCCCGGCCCGCGGGGCAGCGGCGTGATCGGCATCAACGGCGCGGCGGCCCGCCTGGTCAGCCCCGGCGACCTGGTGATCGTCATCAGCTA
This sequence comes from Streptomyces phytophilus, assembly GCF_013870535.1. Lineage (GTDB taxonomy): Bacteria > Actinomycetota > Actinomycetes > Streptomycetales > Streptomycetaceae > Streptomyces > Streptomyces phytophilus. Next base: position 1,673 of record NZ_JACBXC010000729.1, read on the forward strand.
CGCGGCGGTGGCCGACGCGGACGCCAAGGCGCTGCTGCCGCGGATCGTGTTCGTGGACGGCGACAACCGCCCCGTGCGGCACGGCTCGGACCCGGCCGAGGCGCTGCCCGGCACGGGAACGGTGCGGGGCGACGCCGTGGCCGGTGACTGAGCGGACGTTACCGGCGGGGTCGCCCCGCACCGTGTTCGGCACGGTGGGCGGCCCGATGGCCGCCCACCGTCGTGCGCGTGGGCCTCAGGAACGGCCCGCCTCGATGTCCAGCGTGATCTTGATCTTGTCGCTGACCGCGGCGCCCGCCGCGCCGCCGGTCACGCCGTAGTCGGTGCGGCTGATCTCGGTGCTCGCGGAGAAGCCGACGACCATGCTGCCCTCCTGCGGGCCCGGCGCGAAGCCGCCGACCTCGGTCTCCAGGGTCACGGCGCGGGTGACGCCGCGCAGCGACAGGTCGCCGTCGATCAGGTAGACGCCGTCCTTCTCGCGGATGCCGGTGGACTTGAACGTCATCTCGGGGTAGGACTCGACGTCCAGGAAGTCCGCCGTGCGTACGTGGTTGTCGCGGGCGTCGTTGCGCGTGTTCACCGAGGTGGTCCTGATCACCGCGTTGACCTCGGACTGCAGCGGATCCTCGTGGGTCACGATGGTGCCCTCGACGTGGTCGAAGGTCCCGCGGACCTTGGTGACGCCCAGGTGCCGGACGACGAAGGAGACGTCGGAGTGCACCGGGTCGATCGTCCAGGTGCCGGTCTGGTACGCGGGGATCTGTTCGGCGTGGGTAGTCATGGGGAATCTGCCTCTTCCGTAGCGGTGCCACCACAGGGCAAGTGGTTGAACTTTCATTCAAACCGTAACACGCTCTGGTTGAGGACTCAACTATAGGTATGCTGGACACATGACCGACGTGCGCTGGCTCAGCGATGACGAACAGCGGATATGGCGCCTCTTCATGGACGCCGTCCGCGACTTCAACGCGCATCTGGACCGGCAGTTGCGGCGCGACTCCGGGATGCCCGTGGCGTACTACGAGATCCTCGTGCACCTCTCCGAGGCCCCCGGGCGCAGCCTGCGCATGAGCCAGCTCGCCGAGCTGTCCCGCTCCTCGCGCAGCCGGCTGTCGCACGCGGTGGCGGCGCTGGAGAAGGCGGGGTACGTCTCCCGCTGCGCCACCGACGCCGACCGCCGCGGGTCCGTGGCGCAGCTCACGGAGGCCGGGTTCGGCGTGCTGGAGGCGGCGGCGCCGGGGCATGTGACGGAGGTGCGCAAGCACCTCTTCGACGTGCTCACGCCCGAGCAGCAGCAGCAGCTCGGCGAGATCAGCGGTGCGGTGCAGGAAGGGCTGCGGCCGATCTGCGCGCAGGCGCTGGCCGAGGACGCGGGGGACGCGGGGG
>NZ_JACBXC010000073.1 GCF_013870535.1 Streptomyces phytophilus
CACGCGCTGGACGTCGAGGGCTCCGACGGATCGCACGGGGTGCCGATGGACTGGTCGACGATCGAGGTCTCGGGCACCGGCGACCCGGCGCTCGGGCACTGGGTCGGGCGCCGGCTGCCGGACTTCGAGGCCGCCCGCCGGCTGCTGCTGGACGACCGGCTGGCGACGACGATCCTCCAGCACGTCGGGCACGAGGAGAACGTCCGGACGATCATGACCCACCCCGCGCACACGGGCGGCAGCGACGGCATCCTGCACGGCGCGAAGCCGCACCCGCGGGCGTACGGCACCTTCCCGCACTACCTCGGCCACTACGTCCGCGAGCTGGGCGTCCTCACCCTGGAGGAGTGCGTCCACCACCTCACCGCCCGCCCGGCGACCCGCCTGCGCCTGCCGGACCGCGGACTGGTGCGGGAGGGGTACGCGGCGGACCTGGTGCTGTTCGACCCGGCGACGGTGGCGGCGGGAGCGACGTACGACGAGCCGCGTCGGGGCCCGGTGGGGGTGCCGTACGTGCTGGTGGGCGGGGAGTTCGTCATCCGGGAGGGCCGTCGGACGGCGGCGGTGCCGGGCCGGACGGTTCGGCGGCGCGGGCGGCTCTGAGGGACGCGGCGACATCCGTGGCGTAGCCCAGCAGCTTGCCCCTGCTGTTGAACATCGAGGCGCCCAGCTCGGCCGCGGCGTCCCTGTGCTCGGGGGTGATCCGGCTGGACAGGAACGCCGCGGGGCCGGTGTACGTCCCGGAGCTGCGCCAGGTCTGCAGGTCGCCCAGGCCGGCGACCCGGTCGCCGTCACGGGTGAGGTCGGAGATCAGCAGGTCGAACCGGAAGACGGTCATCTCCCGGGATGCGTCGGCAGCACGCACGACGGTGACCGCGGCCCCCAGGTTGCGCATCCAGCGGACGACAGCCCTGTTGCTCGGGCGCTTGCCGTCGATCCAGAGGATCCGCACGCCCTCCAGCTCACGCACGGGTGGCGGGCCCGCGCCCGTGTCCCAGGGGTGCGCCGGAGGGACGGGGTGGGAATAGCCCGGCGAGGGCTGGGCCTGGGCCTGGGCGGGCACGGGGTACGACTGCTGTGCCTGGCGCCGCTGGGAGGAGGGCTCCGGGAACGGCAGCTGACGCCCGTACGGCGTCTCGGCCCCGTACGGCGTGCCGCCGCCCGCGGACGCCGTCCACGCCCCGTACACCTCGCCCCCCAGATCCCCGTACGGGCCCGGTGCCGGCTCCGCGTAGTCCGGTCCCTCCACCGCCGCCGGCGCGCCCTCGCGCAGCAGCACCAGCAGCCGCTCCGCGTCCGGCAGCTCCAGCAGGTCCGCCAGCAGGGACGTGAACCCCTGGTCGTCCGCATGCTCGGGGAAGCCGATGGGCAGCCGCCGCTCCAGCAGCTCCAGCGCCTGCGCCGGGTCCTGCTCCCCCGCCGGCGCGGACAGCTCGTACTGCTCGAAGAACGTGCCGGCCTCCGCGACCGAGGCGTACTCCAGGGGCGGACCCTGCGCGGCCGGCGGCACCGGCGACAGCAGCGCGCGCCGCACCCGGCGGTACGTCGTGAACTCCTGCACCACGTCCTCGCCGGGGGCGCCCGACGCGCCCGTCATCATCCGGTAGAACTCCGGATAGAAGTACTGGAGCAGCAGCGTCCTGATGACCGCCTCGGGGCGGAAGCCGGACCACACCGGGTTCAGCGTGGCCTCCAGGACGAAGCCGTTCACCAGCCGCTTGATCCGCCGCGGATTGCGGCCGGACCGCTCCACCAGCAGCTTCTTCAGCTCCTCGTCGAGGATCCCGTGGATGCCCGCGGCGCGGGCGCACCACTCGACGTAGCGGGCGACGCCGTCGTTGTCCGCGACGGGGATGCGGTAGCTGGTCTGGAAGATCTTCTCCATGAACGCCGACCCCGCCGGCGACAGGTCGCGCAGCAGCCCGCTGGGGCCGAGCGCGGAGCGGTCGCAGCCGACGACGAAGACGAGTCCGGGCACGTCGAGGTAGACCTTCAGGGCCTCGCAGACGGCGAGGACCGTCTCCTCGGAGCAGCGGTCGAGGTCGTCGATGAAGACGACCAGCAGCCGCCGCGGCCGGTTCCCGGCCCACTCGCGGGCCATGCGCCCGATGTCCTCGCGCATCCCGTTGCGCGCCTCGGGGCCCGCGTCCCAGCTGGTCCACAGCTCGTCGACGAGCCCTGCCGCGCCGAGCGCCCCGCCGAGCGCCGTGGTGACGGCGCGTACGCCGCGCACCACCGTGCGTCCGCGGGAGATCCGCGCCAGCGCGCGCTTGAGGGTGCGCCGCTCGAAGCGGACGAGGACCGACTTGACCAGCCCTTCGAGGGCGTCGGCGCCGGTGGAGGTCCAGGCGTTGTACCAGACGGTCTCGACGCCGGGCTCGGCCCGCAGCCGGGCGTCGGCCAGCCGCATCAGGCTGGACTTGCCCATCCCCCAGCCGGCGTCGACGGCGAGGGTGAACGGCGTCGAGCCGCGAGAGGCGTGCAGCAGCCGGGCGAGCCGGGCGGCGGCCGGACCGGTGCCCAGGACGTCGTCGCCGGGGGCGGCCACGGGCTCGTCGTTGACGAGGGCGAGCGCGCCGGCGCCGAGGGTGGCGAACGTCGGTGCGCCGGTGGGGGATTGGGCCGCCATCCGGGCATTGTGGCAGGTGCGGCGGGGCCCGGGAGGGCGGTCGGACATGTGACCGGGCTCGCACACGGGGCGCCGGTTATCCGGAGGCGGGGTGCGGGGACGGCCCGTACAGTGGCCGCATGCAGGTGATCCAGTCAACGAAGCTCGCCAACGTCTGCTACGACATCCGGGGCCCGGTGCTCGAAGAGGCGATGCGGCGCGAGGCGGCGGGTCACCAGATCCTCAAGCTCAACATCGGCAACCCGGCCCCATTCGGCTTCGAGTGCCCGCCGGAGATCCTGGAGGACCTCCTGCGCACCGCGGGCAGCGCCCACGGGTACGGCGACTCCAAGGGCATCCTGCCCGCCCGCCGCGCCGTGATGCAGCACTACCAGACCAAGGGCATCGACCTGGACGTCGAGGACGTCTTCCTCGGCAACGGCGTCTCCGAGCTGATCCAGATGTCCATGCAGGCCCTCCTCAACGACGGCGACGAGGTCCTGATCCCGGCCCCGGACTACCCGCTGTGGACGGCCGCGGTCTCCCTGGCCGGCGGCACCCCGGTGCACTACCGCTGCGACGAGCAGGCCGACTGGATGCCCGACCTCGACGACATCGAGCGCCGCATCACGGACCGCACCCGCGCCCTGGTCGTCATCAACCCGAACAACCCCACCGGCGCCGTGTACGACGCGGAGCTGATGCGCGGCCTGACGGACATCGCCCGCCGGCACGGCCTGGTGCTCTGCTCCGACGAGATCTACGACAAGATCCTCTACGACGACGCCACCCACGCCCCCACCGCCACGTACGCCCCCGACCTGCTGGTCCTCACGTTCAACGGCCTCTCCAAGGCGTACCGCGTGGCCGGCTACCGCAGCGGCTGGCTGGCCGTGTGCGGCCCGAAGCAGGACGCCCGCAGCTACCTGGAGGGCCTGACGATCCTGGCGAACATGCGCCTGTGCGCCAACGTCCCCGCCCAGCACATCGTCGCCACCGCCCTCGGGGGCCGCCAGTCGATCAAGGACCTGATCCTCCCGGGCGGCCGCCTCCTGGTCCAGCGCGACACCGCGTACGACCTGCTCACCCAGATCCCGGGCGTCACCTGCGTCAAACCCAAGGGCGCCCTCTACGCCTTCCCCCGCCTGGACCCCAAGGTCCACAAGATCAAGGACGACGCCCGCTTCGTCCTCGACCTCCTCCGCGCGGAGAACATCCTCCTGGTCCAGGGCACCGGCTTCAACTGGCCCCACCCGGACCACTTCCGCATCGTCACCCTCCTCGAAAAGGACGGCCTGACGGACGCCATCACCCGCATCGGCACCTTCCTGGACGGCTACCGCCAGCGCTGAGACCCACGCCTGAACAGGCGGGGCCGTGTCACCTTCGCGGGGTCCCGGACGTCAGTGGCACAACACTGAGTCGTCGGAAGGTCGCGTGACCGTGGACCCCTCTGAATTCCTGGCTGCCCGCTTCGACGAGCAGCGTCCTCAGCTGAAGGCGGTCGCGTACCGCATGCTCGGTTCGCTGGCCGAGGCCGACGACGCGGTCCAGGAGGCGTGGCTGCGGCTGGCCCGGTCCGACGCGCGGGAGATCGACAACCTGGGCGGCTGGCTCACCACCGTCGTGAGCCGGATCTGCCTGGACATGCTCCGGGCGCGCAAGCGCCTGGGCGAGGAGCCGCTGGACGCCCGGTTGCCCGATCCCGTCGTCAGCCGCGAGGACGGGACCGACCCCGAGCAGCAGGCACTGGTGGCCGACTCGGTCGGGCTGGCGCTGCTGGTGGTGTTGGAGTCGCTCAGTCCGGCCGAGCGGCTGGCGTTCGTCCTGCACGACATGTTCGGGCTGCCCTTCGACCGGATCGCGCCGCTCGTCGACCGCACGCCCGCTACGGCGAAGAAGCTGGCCAGCCGGGCGCGGCAGCGGGTCCGGGGCGCGACGCCGCCCGCGGACCCGGATCCGGCCGACCAGCGCCGCGTGGTGGACGCCTTCCTGACCGCCGCGCGGGGCGGCGACTTCGAGGGCCTGCTGTCGCTCCTCGATCCGGACGTGGTGCTGCGCGCGGACGGCGGGGCGCACACCGGGGGTCTGCGGACCGTCCGCGGTGCCGACGCCGTGGCGGGGCAGCACGCCACGTTCCGCCGCATGGCCACGGCCGCCGCCGCACACCCCGCACTGGTCAACGGTCTCGCAGGGCTGGTCAACACCATCGACGGGGAGTTGGTCTCGGTCATGAGCTTCACCATCACGGGCGGCAGGATCGCCACCATCGACATCCTCTCCGACCGGGAGCGGCTGGCCCGCCTCGACCTGGACACCCCGGCCGACTGATCCCGCCGGGATCTCGGCGGGACCGCGGGGACCCGCGGGACCCGCCGAGATCGGTTCCGCGGATCGGTCACCTTCCCCGTGTCCCCGCCGTCAGTGCGCTGAACGAGCCCACCGGGCCCGCCCGGCGAGGTCCGCGTAGCTCCAGGGCGCCTCCCCGCGGGACGCCTCCGGCCGCCGCCTCCCCGGCGGCGGGCCGGCCCGTCCACGTCACGCACTCGGCCGAAGGGTTACCACCGTCATGATTTCCGCACGCTCCTACGCGCCCCGGTACTCACCGGGTGCCGTCCTCGCGTTCCTCTGCCTGGGCCAGTTCATGGTCTTCCTGGACGTGTCGATCGTGAACCTGGCGCTGCCCTCCATCCGGGAGGAGCTGGGGATGTCCGAGGTCAGCCAGGAGTACATCGTCACCGCGTACGCCACCGTGCTCGGCGGCCTCCTGCTCCTCGCCGGCCGGCTGGGCGACACGTTCGGCCGCCGCCGGCTCCTCCGCGCCGGCTTCGTCGTCTTCGCGCTGGCCTCGCTGGCCGCGGGCCTCGCGGTCAACGGCCCCATGCTGATCGCCGCCCGCGCCGTCCAGGGACTGGGCTCGGCACTGCTCGCTCCGTCCGCGCTGGCGCTGCTGACCAGCAGCTTCCCCGAGGGACCGGGGCGCAACAAGGCGCTCGGCGTCTGGGGTTCGCTGGCGGGCATCGCCTCGATCGCGGGCGTCATCCTCGGCGGGCTGCTCGCCGACGGGCCCGGCTGGGAGTGGATCTTCTACCTGAACGTGCCCCTCGGCCTGGGCGCCGCACTCGCCGCGCCCAGGATCGTCCCGGACGGCCGCGGCGCGGAGCGGGGAGACCGCCGCCCGTTCGACACCTTCGGGGCGCTGACGCTCACCTCGGGACTGCTGCTGCTCATCTTCACGCTCGGCGAGGCCACCCGCATCGGCTGGACGACCGGCCGCACACTCGGCAGCCTGGCGGGCGTCGCCGTGCTGCTCACGGCGTTCGTGGTGATCGAGTCCCGTGCGGCGGCGCCGATCATGCCGCTGGGGTTCGTACGCAAGAAGACGATCCGCATCGCGAACATCTCAGCGGTGCTGGTCTTCGGCACCTTCTCCGCCCTGTTCTTCTTCGCCAGCATCTTCATGCAGCAGGTCTACGGCTATTCGCCGCTCAAGGCAGGGTTCGCCTACCTGCCGCTGGCGGTGGCCGTCGCGGCGGGCGCGGCGGTGGCCTCCGGCCTGCTGGCGAAGCTGGCGGCGCGGACGGTGCTGATGGCGGGCCTCGCCACGACCGTCGCCGGGCTGCTGCTGATGTGGCGGGCCCCGGCGGGCGGCGCGTACGCCGCGGACCTGCTGACGCCGTTCCTCCTGCTCGGCCTCGGCTGCGGGATGGCGTACGTGACGCTGCAGATCGCGGCGTTCACCGGGCTGAGCGAGGCGGAGGCCGGGACCGGCGCCGGGCTGATCAACACCAGCCAGGAGGCGGGCGGCGCACTCGGCCTCGCGGTCATCACGACCATCGCGTACAGCGGCCTGTCCGGCGACCTCGCGGCCGCCGCCGGTGACCCGGAGCTGATCGTCGCGGCCCAGGAGGCGGCCAACCACGACGCGTTCCTGACCGCGGCGGCGGGCGGCTTCGCCGCACTGGTGATCGCGGCCTTGCTGATGCCGCGCAGCCGCAGAACCGCCCCGCACCCCACCACCGGCCAGGGTACGGGGGACCCGGAGCACTTCGACCTGACGCATTGAACGGAAGACCGCACGGCATCGGGGGTGTGCCGCCGCGGGGTTGGGCCGGGCGCACCGCGCCGTGCGACGATTCCTGCCCTTTGGAACTGCCGGGGCACAACCGAGTCGACGGCACTTCGAGTGGATTGTGGTTCCATCTGTGTCGCGCTGGCCATTTCGATGCCCCTTCAAGGCAGGTGAACTGCAAGCGAGCGAAGGGCCGATCGCGAGTAGGCGCTCGTGGGATGGTCACTCACATCCGCGACCGCTCGGGCCAACGCGCGGAAGATTGCGACCCGCTCAGAGGCGCTCAGGCCCCGCAGCGCAGACAGGAAACCGATCAAAAGGGTCAGCGGGTAGATCGCTCGGTGGAGGGTGAGTACACCAGCGCAGATCACAGTGGTCAAAAGTGCCACGGTCACGATGAGAGCCTTCCTGAGTGACGTCGCACCGTTTGGTGCGCTCCGCCTATTAGGGCTGCGCGGTGCAGGAAGCCCGAGCCGCCATCCACGCCAGTGCGATTGAATCACCTGGTCAGAAAGACTCTGTCCGGACTTCCGGTCCGGATGTGCTGGAAGCTGTCGTCGCATGCCATGTGCACGTCACAGCCCAGACGGTCGATGTCGCTGGCCGAAACATTCTCCACTCGCGAGACCTCACGAGGTTGCCCGAAGGTGCCACCTCAGGGCTCAACGAACATCTCTTTCATCCATTAAGAACACCACACCCCGACCGTGATCGACGACTCGTGACGGGCAGGTGATGAAATGACCTGGTCGCATCCCCTCAGTGGATAAATCCTCTGCTCGGATCGCGAGGATTACCGAACTCCTCGAACCATCCTTCGGGGCGCAAATCTCCGATTCCCATATGTTGATTGAGAGGGCTGTCGGGGTGCTCCAACCCCTGCATTATGGGGTCGTACAGAAAGAGTACATCGTGGTCCAGGAAGAGTAGATTTGAGCAGGTGGACCAGTCGTAGTCACCACGCTGTTCGGGGAGTCCTTGAGTGTACTCGGCTACCAATTCCGGTTCATCGCATGTCATTTCAGAAGCACGCTCCAGGGCGAGATGCAGCGCCAGTTCCTCGGCGGCGCAGCGCGGCTCCGGGGAATGACCGAGGGAAATATCCTCGTTGAGATCGTCCAGCGCCCTCAGCACCCTGCGCCGCCAAGACCGCGGCTGGCTCCACGTCGATGCCGGCAAGCATGCGAAGAAGACCCCAAAGCTTTCCGGGGAAACCGGCTGATCGCCCAACTCATCCATCTCGTCCTGTGCCATATCGGCGAGTATCTGCAGATTGCAGGCGAGTATGCGCGAGGTGCGGGGTGTCATACGCCAGGGCTCTTCGTCTTCCTCACCCCAGTCGACGTCTCGGTCCCAGGTCTTCGAACCTATTTCGCGGCCCTCTTGAGCTCGGTAGATCCCAGGAGCGTTGAAGGATGCGATCGCGACCGCGTCTCCGCCTTCTGCTGCCTGGACGTACCAATTATGAGCTTCGGCACTCTGCCCACGCCTCTGAGCGATGACACCCCGGAGCCGCATGGCAAGTACATCTCCCTGCGCTGCGGCTCTCTCATAACAGGTCGCAGCGTCATCCCATCGGCCTTCAATTTCGTGCAGGGCGCCAAGGGAGCGGGCCTGCAGGGGCGTGCCTGTCTCAGCTATGGTCCGGTACCACGAGGGCCATGTGTGTTCTGGGCGCCGTTCGCGTTGTACGAACCCGAGATCGTGCATGGCGGCATGATTTCCGGCACCCGCCAACGGCGAGAAGCAGCGTTCCGCGAGTGCCAGACGACCGAAACGAAATGCGGAACGTCCAACGGGCAGCAGTTCGTTTCCACCATTCGCGTGCGTGACCGCTGCCTCCCATACCTCGTCAGGCATGCCCACCGATCCACCTTCCCTGGCGATGGCGTCCACAAGGTAGTCGAATGGCCGCCAGGCGCCTGGAACCTCTGTGGCGACCAGCATCCCCGTCACGCCATATTGGATCTCAGTCGCCCAGTTCAGAGCGTGTTCAAGACTTTCCACTCGGAGACGGGCGGTGTCCGCGGGATTAAGATAGCAGGGGGACAATGCCAGCAGCGTCATGGCAGGCAGAGGAGTGGAGATTCCTGCGCGGGCGAGATCAATAGCTGCCTGCACCAGGGTTGCACCACGAGGGTGGCCGCCGGGGTGACACCTGGCAGCCAGGAATTCTTCGAGCAGCTTCGGGCCGGCTGCGAGATATTCCGCAATGCCATGAATACCATGATGGCGAGCTGCCTCTACCAGACGAGTATCCGGATTCGGGTGTGCGAGGTACTCGCGGAGCCAACCTTTTTCCGACTCGGACCATTGTCGGCTTAGAAAAACGGGCTCGACGAGGTTCAGGACCCGGGACCCGGGGCGGCGCACAGACGCCACGTCGGCTTCCGCACCTCGCAGTGAACGCTCACTGTAATTTCCATACGCCTCGGAGCGCATGGTGGCTATGACCACAACATGCTGATCGAGGAGCGCAGACAACATGCCTTGGTCGAGGCCGCCCGGGAGGAGATGGCGATCGAGGTCATCCAGCCAGAGGACCCAGTTCCGGCGGTCGGAACCGGGCGACGACACGTGCGACAACACGGGGCTCAGCTCGCTGGCCGCAGGTGGGGCAATGATCCAGTAATCGGGGAGTTCACGTCTGACAGCCTCGAATGCGCACCGCGATTTCCCAGCCGTGGACTGGCCGACCAACAAGACGAAGCCACCGCTCTCTTTGGCTTCTGCCAGTTGAGCCGCCACCGGCCCGTCCGCATCCCGCGGCAGGTAGATCGGCAGTAAAGGGCCGCCCTCCAGGCGACTCGTTCGGTGTACACCCAGTTCCAGAGGCTTGGCTTCAGCCACCGGACGGATCGGTACCCGGACCGCGCCTGCCGTGATGTGACGCGACTCTTCCTGCGAGGGAGGGGGGTTCCTTGATCGCGCTGCGCGCAGCAACCGGTCCCAGGCTGCCCGATCGGCGAGCGCGTCCGGGATGGAAATGTTTCGCTTTCCAGCCAAAGCAACGATCGCACGCAGGAAATGCTGAAATAGCTTGTTCGTCGGTACGTGCTTTCCGCTTCGCCAATCGCTGATGCGCTGAACGGAAAGGGGAGTTCGCCCAAGGTTGTCCTTGCTGGCGGAGCAGATCGCAGCCGGCTTGGGATAGTCAGTAGCAGCAAAAAGCACCTCCAGGCGCTCCTGGAATTTCCGCTTTCCTTTATGCTCAGTCACGAAGAAAGAATCTCTCAGCGCTGTCAGATATTTCCGAGGTCCACCTTGACAGGGAAGGGGGCCGTAGCCTTGATCAAACCGGTGAACATCTCGCCGTCCCGGTATACCTTGGTGGCAGGGTCAAGCACGTAGGTGTAGACGAGCGGAACGCCAGTGGCGGTCTCCTCGACACGCCAGTAGAAGAGGATCCCGGCCTTCGCGTACTGATCCACCTTCACGACCCGGTCTGTGGTCTCCGAGCCAGGCGACACGACCTCGACGACGAGGAGCACATGCTCCGGGCGGGTGGGCGTGATGTCAATGGTGTCTGCCCGGTAGACGATGACGTCCGGGCGCCGGTTGGTGAGGGGTACGTCCTGGAGGCGGACGTCGAAGTCGGTGTCGGCGTTCCAGTCCGGGCCCGCCGCCGTGTCCAGGGCGTTGGCCAGGATCCGGGCCAGCCTGTTGTGCCGCTTGGACGCGCTCGGACTCACGACGATCATCCCGTCCACGATCTCGATGCCGGCGCACTGTTCCTCGGACCAGGAGTCGTACTGCTCCGCGCTGATCTGCGTGTGCATCCACGCGGGGGCGACCATCTCCGCGCTCACGGTGTACCTCCCTCGATCAAGGATGACCGTCGGTGCCGTGCTACTTCGCCCAGCGTACTGGCCCTCGCAGTCAGGGCGCGCTGACTGCTGAGCAGCGCTGTGGCGGCGTGAGAGGCTGGACCGTATGAACCGCCTGGCCGATGCCCAGTCGCCGTACCTGCTGCAGCACGCCGACAACCCGGTCGACTGGTGGCCCTGGTCGCCGGAGGCTTTCGAGGAGGCGCGGCGGCGGGACGTGCCCGTGCTGCTGTCGGTGGGGTACGCCTCCTGCCACTGGTGCCACGTCATGGCGCGGGAGTCCTTCGCCGACGAGGCCACCGCCGCGGAGCTGAACGCCGGGTTCGTCAGCATCAAGGTCGACCGCGAGGAGCGGCCGGACGTCGACGCCGTGTACATGGAGGCCGTGCAGGCCGCCACCGGGCAGGGCGGGTGGCCGATGACGGTGTTCCTCACCCCCGACGCGGAGCCGTTCTACTTCGGTACGTACTTTCCGCCGCGCCCGCGGGGCGGTATGCCGGCGTTCCGGCAGGTGCTGCAGGGTGTGGCGGCGGCGTGGGCGGATCGGCGGGGGGAGGTCGACGAGGTGGCGGCGCGGGTTGCGGCGGATCTCGCCGGGCGGACGCTGAGCGCGGCCGTGGGCGGTGCCGGGGACGGCGCGCCGGGGGCGGCGGAGGTGCATGCGGCGCTGCTGGAGCTGACGAAGGAGTTCGACGCGGTACGGGGCGGGTTCGGCGGTGCGCCGAAGTTCCCGCCGGCGATGGTGCTGGAGTTCCTGCTGCGCCACCACGCCCGTACCGGCTCCGCGGGGGCGCTGGAGATGGTGCAGGCCACCTGCGAGGCGATGGCCCGCGGCGGCATCTACGACCAGCTCGGCGGCGGCTTCGCGCGCTACTCGGTGGACGCGGAGTGGGTCGTTCCGCACTTCGAGAAGATGCTCTACGACAACGCCCTGCTCGCCCGCGTCTACGCCCACCTCTGGCGCGCGACCGGCAGCGAGCAGGCCCGGCGGGTGGCGCTGGAGACCGCGGACTTCCTGGTGCGCGAACTGCGCACCGAGGAGGGCGGCTTCGCCTCCGCGCTCGACGCCGACAGCGACCGCCCGGACGGCGGCGGGCACGCCGAGGGCGCGTACTACGTGTGGACGCCCGACGAGCTGCGCGAGGTCCTCGGCGCGGAGGACGCGGCGCTGGCCCGCGCGTACTACGGCGTGCCCGAGGAACCGGCGGCCGCCACCTTCGAGGAGGGCGCCTCGGTGCTGCAACTGCCCGACACGGGGACGCCGTTCGACGCCGGCCGGATCGCCTCCGTACGGGAGCGGCTGGCGGCGGCGCGGGCGGAGCGGCCGCGGCCGTTCCGCGACGACAAGGTGGTCACCGCGTGGAACGGGCTGGCCATCGCCGCCCTCGCCGAGATCGGCGCGTACTTCGACCGGCCCGACCTCGTCGACGCCGCGGTGGCCGCTGCCGACCTGCTGGTACGGGTGCACATGACGGACGGCACCGGGGAGCCGGGCACGGCGGGCCGGCTCGTACGGACCTCGCGCGGCGGGGCGGCCGGCGACAGCGCCGGTGTGCTGGAGGACTACGCCGACGTGGCGGAGGGCTTCCTCGCGCTCACCGCCGTCACCGGCGAAGGGACGTGGCTGCACCTCGCCGGGCTGCTCCTCGACACCGTGCTCGACCGTTTCCGGGGCGAGGGCGGCACGATGTACGACACCGCCGACGACGCCGAGCGGCTCATCCGGCGCCCCCAGGACCCGACGGACAACCCGACGCCCTCCGGCTGGACGGCGTCCGCCGCGGCGCTGCTGTCCTACGCCGCGTACACCGGCAGCGAACG
>NZ_JACBXC010000730.1 GCF_013870535.1 Streptomyces phytophilus
CGTACGGCCTGCCCCGCCCGGCGAGCGGGCTCTACACCCGCCTGCGGGAGGGAGCGGTCCCGGTCGTGGACACGGGCCTGGCCGCGGCGGTACGCGCCCGCCGGGTACTCCCGGTCCCGGCGGTGGCGGCGCTCGACGCCGACGGCGTGATCCTGGCGGACGGCGACCGCGCGGAGCCGGAGGCGGTGATCGCAGCGACGGGCTGGCGACGGGGCCTGGAGGACCTGGTCGGCCACCTGGACGTACTGGACCCCGACGGCCTGCCGCACACCCGCGGATGGCGGTCGCCGGAGGGGGCCCGGGGACTGCACTTCGTGGGCTACGCCCGGCCGACGAGCGGAAGCCTCCGCGAAATCGCCATCCAGGCCCGTGAGTTCGCGGCGGAAGTAGCAAGAACCGAAACCTGACCCACCCGCGGCCCGGCGGCTGCCGGGCGCGTCACGACGACCGCCGGAACAGCGCCGTCCACATGAACGCCTTCCCGAAGTACGCGGACTCCGCCCCCTCGTCCCGCATGCGCCGCAGCTCGACCTCCTCCCACCCCGGCTCCCCGAAGATCCACCGCAGCGACTCCGGCGTGTACGCCAGCCCGCCGTGCAACCGCCCGTCCCCGTAGAGCGCGGCGTCGGGCAACTCCGAGCCCATGCCGCCCGCGCCGGCCGCGAAGCAGGCGAGGCCGAAGAGCCCGCCGGGGGCGACGTGTGCGCGCAGCAGGGCGAGGTAGCTGACGCGGCGGTGCGGGGGCAGGTGGTGGAAGCAGCCGGAGTCGTAGACGAGGTCGTACGGGCCGCCGCGCAGCGGGCCGGGCGCGCCGCGTACGAGGTCGAAGACGTCGCCGCAGTGGAACCGCACCGCCACTCCCGCCTCCCGCGCCCGCTCCTCGCCCCACGCGACGGCGGTGGCGGAGAGGTCGACGGCCTCGACGTCGAAGCCGCGCCCGGCGAGGAACACGGCGTTGCGCCCGGGGCCGCAGCCGAGGTCGAGGGCCCGGCCGGGGGCGGCGAGGCCGCGGTCGAGGTAGGCGGCGAGGTTCTCGTCGGGCTTGGCGGCGAAGAACGGGACCTCCCGCTCCCGGTCCGCGTAGAAGCCGTCCCACCAGCCGCTGCCCTGACCGCTCCAGCGGTCGGCACCGGTCTCGAACATCCCGTCCAGCAGCCGCAGTACGTCCTCCACGGACCGTACGTCCCGCTCCATGCGCGCGTCCCCTCCCGCCCGAGGAGCCCGACGGTACGCGACCGCGCCCGGAAACGAGGACGGTGCCCGTCCGACGACTTCCCCTGATGGTCATCGGACGGGCACCGTGTTGGCCGCTCACCTCATCGGTGTAGAAAGCGGCCGACCGCTCGGCCCGACTTTTCCCCCTGTTGCGGGCCTGAGAAGAGAATGGCAGGGGCCGATCAACGTTTGGTTAACGGCCACGTCAAGCTTTCGTTCAGCCCTCGGCGGGGGTGTGCGGGCGGGTCGGCCGGGGCGTGTGGGACGGGCCGCAAGGGCGCCTCGGGGACATTGGCGAGTAATCGCCAGCATTGCGCCGGGACGTCCGGATTCCTTGACCACCCTGCGGCCGCCCGCATACTTTCGCGGCTGCCGTGACACTGCGAAACGGGGGCTGGGATTCCTAATGAAGTTGTCAAGCCGCCAGGGTGACGGGTGGTGTGGGGCTGTAGCACCGTCCGTCACGCAGGAGGGCCCACAGAACGTTGACCCGGCGGCGTGCGAGTGCCATCACGGCCTGGACGTGGCGTTTGCCCTCGGCTCGCTTGCGGTCGTAGAAGCGGCGGGATTCGTCGCAGCAGCGGATGCTGATCAGTGCGGAGGTGTAGAAGACGCGTTGGAGGCGTCGGCTGTAGCGTTTGGGCCGGTGGAGGTTGCCGCTGATCTTGCCGGAGTCGCGTGCGGCGGGGGCGACGCCGGCGAACCCGGCGAGGCGGTCGGCGCTGTCGAACGCGTCCATGTCGCCGCCGGTGGCGGCGATGAACTCGGCGCCGAGCAGCGGGCCGATGCCGGGCATGCTGGTGATCACTTCGGCGTGCCGGTGCCGGCGAAACCGGGCCTCGATGAGCTTGTCTACCTCGGTGATCTTCTCGTTGAGGGCTGTCACCTCCCGTGCGAGGGAGTGCACGACCTGTGCGGTGACCGTCTCGCCCGGGACGCTGGTGCGCTGGCCCTCGGCGGCCTCTACGGCCTTGATGGCGAGCTGGTCCGGGCGGACGACTTTGCGGTTGCGCAGCCAGGTGGTCAGCCGGCGGGTGCCAGCGCGGCGGATGGCGGCGGGGGTCTGGTAGCCGGTCAGCAGGATCAGCGGACCGACGTTGGTGAGATCGAGGTGGCGTTCCAGACCGGGGAAGATTCCGTTCAGGTGACCGCGGAGCCGGTTGACGGTTCGCGTGCGGTCGTCGGCCAGGTCACGGCGGCGGCCGGTGAGGACCTTCAGCTCGGTGACCAGTTCGTCGCCGGATTTCAGGGGCATCAGGTCACGACGGACACGAGTCTGGTCCGCAATGATCGCAGCGTCCTTGGCATCGGTCTTGCCGTCGCCGCGGTAGCCCTCGGAGGCGCGGTTGACGGCCCGGCCGGGGATGTAGAGCAGGTACTGGCCATGGTTGAGCAGTACCGCGATGAGCAGGGCGCCGCCACCGTCGGCGAGGTCGATGCCCCAAGCGGTCACCTCGCCCAGGGCGAGCACATCGCCCACGAGCTGGAGCAGCTCGGTCTCATCGTTCGCCACCCGCCGGGACAGGAGCCGCTTGCCGGTGTCATCGATCACCACGCAGTGGTGGTGGGTCTTCCCGGCGTCGATGCCGGCCCAGATCTCGGTCACTCACTTCTCCGCAGGTCGTCTTCGTACGGGTACCACGGACGACCTCGCTGTCGAGTCCCTACTGAGCGATCAATGCCGCAATTCCTCATGAGCAGCCGAGTCGTCGTGGAGTCCGGGCGGCCAATCCCAGGCAGCCACCAACGGCAGAGAGCTGAAAGCCACACCCGGACCCCCTGGGTGAGCCAACCCTACGAACGGCTCGCTCAGCCCGATCAACAAGGTAGGGAGAGCTGA
>NZ_JACBXC010000731.1 GCF_013870535.1 Streptomyces phytophilus
GTACGCACCCGCGTAGCCGCCGTCGTAGGGGCCCGCATCCGTCACCGGGGGCAGGTACGACGTCTGCTGGGCCGCCGCCGACTCCTCGTGCAGGGCCATCCCCAGCTGCGTCTCCGGCCCGCCGTACCCGTCGTCGCCCTGGCCCGCCGCCGGCGGGAACTGCGTGTGCCCGCTCGGCGGGCCGGTCCCGGCGCCGTCGTGCTGCTCCTCGTACGGGGCCCAGCCCGCGGGCGCCGAGGGGGCCGCCGACCACGGCGCGGGGTCGTGTCTCTGGTCGCTCATCGTGCGCCTAGCCTCCCGCGAACGGGGGCAGGACCTCAACCGTCCCCCCGTCCGCCAGCGCCACCCCCGCGTGGTCGCGCGCGCCCACGGCCCGCCCGTCCACGAGGAAGGAGCACCGGGCCAGCACCCGCGCGAGGTCCTCCCCGTGCCGCCCCCGGGCTTGACGGGGGCGGGCTTCGCCGCGGGTGCGCCGGGGACGCCGGGCTTGGCGGCGGCCTTCTTCGGCGCTGCGGGCTTGCCGGCGGGCTTGGCCGCAGCCGAGCCGTTGCCGGACTGGAATGCGTCAGTCAGTTTGCGTACGACCGGCGCCTCGATGGTCGAGGACGCCGAGCGGACGAATTCGCCAAGTTCTTGGAGCTTGGCCATGACGACCTTGCTCTCGACTCCGAACTCCTTGGCGAGTTCGTATACCCGGACCTTAGCCACTTCGCTCCTTCTGGTCCGGGGGTGTCCGCCGGACCGTCGCTACTTCTGCATGGGCGTACTCATCGCGTACTCATCGAGTGCTCATCGCAATCTCGACCCACTTCCGACTCGCGAGGTACCTGGCAGCGCGGGGTTCCGCGCGGCGCTCGTGTGCTGCGTACTCATGTCTGCCTCCACGGCCTGCTGCTCCACGAAGCGGTCCACGTCTGCGGTGCCGAGCGGGCCCCGGGCCCGCAGGGCCCGGACGAACGCCCGGCGGCGGACCGCCAGGTCGAGGCATGCCTTGACGGGGTGCAGATAAGCGCCCCGGCCGGGCAGCGTACCGCGGGGATCGGGGACGCATGCGCCGCCGGCCTCCACCACACGCAGCAGATCGCCTTTGGTCGCACGCACCCGGCACCCCACGCAGGTGCGCTCGGGGCAGCCCCGGGCGCGCGTCCGGCCAGACACGCTCAAGTCTACCTCCACGGTCGACGGGCACCCCTCCCGGGGGGCCAATCGAACGGCTGTTTTCGCCCAGGGCAACGCGCAGCCCACGGCGGGCCCGACGATACGTGATCTACGGCCCGCGGTGCGACCCGGTTTCCGCGGGCCGCCCCCGGGCCGGGAAAGCGGGTTCCGGGCCGGCCGGCCCGGAACCCCGGGTCAGTCCCCCGGCTGCTCGGTATCGGGGCGGATGTCGATGCGCCAGCCCGTCAGCCGGGCCGCCAGCCGGGCGTTCTGGCCTTCCTTGCCGATCGCCAGGGAGAGCTGGTAGTCCGGCACCGTCACCCGGGCCGAGCGCGCCGCCAGGTCGACGATGTCGACCTTGGTCACCCGCGCCGGGGACAGCGCGTTGGCGACCAGGTCGGCCGGCTCGTCGGACCAGTCGACGATGTCGATCTTCTCGCCGCCCAGCTCGGCCATCACGTTGCGCACCCGGCCGCCCATCGGGCCGATGCAGGCGCCCTTCGCGTTCAGCCCGGAGCGCGTGGACCGTACCGCGATCTTCGTGCGGTGCCCGGCCTCGCGCGCGATGGCCGCGATCTCCACCGAGCCGTCGGCGATCTCCGGCACCTCCAGCGCGAAGAGCTTCTTCACCAGGTTCGGATGTGTGCGCGAGAGGGTCACGGACGGGCCGCGTACGCCCTTGGTCACCCGCACCACGTACGTGCGCAGCCGGGTGCCGTGCTTGTAGTCCTCGCCCGGCACCTGCTCCTGCACGGGCAGGATGGCCTCCAGCCGGCCGATGTCGACCAGCACGTTGTTCGGGTCCTTGCCCTGCTGCACGACGCCCGTGACGATGTCGCCCTCGCGGCCCGCGTACTCGCCGAAGGTGATCTCCTCCTCGGCGTCCCGCAGCCGCTGCAGGATGACCTGCTTCGCGGTGGTGGCGGCGATCCGGCCGAAACCCGACGGGGTGTCGTCGAACTCGCGGGCCTCCCCGCCCTCCGGCACGTCGTCCGGGTCCTCCTTGGCCCAGACCGTGACGTGCCCGGTCTCGCGGTTCAGCTCCACCCGGGCCTGCTGGCGGCTGCCCTCGGTGCGGTGGTACGCGATGAGGAGGGCCGACTCGATGGCCTCGACCAGGAGGTCGAAGGAGATCTCCTTCTCCCGTACCAAGCCGCGCAGGGCGCTCATGTCGATATCCACGGCTACGAGCCCTCCTCGTCCTTCGTCACCTTGCGGTTGAACTCGATCTCGACCCGGGCCCCGGCGATCTCCCCGAACTCCAGCCGCCGGGCGCTGGGCTTGCGGCCCTTCACTCCCGGCACCTGCAGATCGACTCCCGCGTCGTCCACCGCGGTGATGCGTCCCACGACCTCGTCGCCCTCCCGTAGCTGCACCTTGACCAAACGGTCCGCGGCACGACGGTAGTGGCGCGGCAGGGTCAGCGGGCGGTCCGTACCCGGAGACGTGACTTCCAGGACGTACGGGCGGTCGCCCATGGCGTCGGAGGAGTCCAGCTCCTCCGCGACGCGCCGGCTCAACTCCGCGCAGGTGTCCAGGCCCACGCCGTCGTCGGCGTCGACCACGACCCGCAGGACACGCCGCCGGCCCGCCGGGGTGAGCGCGATCTCCTCCAAATCGAGGCCGCGTTCCTTGACGAGCGGCTCCAGCAGATCCCGCAGCCTCTCGTTCTGGGTGGTGCTCATCCGGGTGACTCCTCGGCCGCGTGTGCTGTTGTGTGACGTCACGTGTCCGGTCAAAGCGTATCCGCTCCACGACCGGTGCGTTGCCCACCGGTACGCTCGGCTCGTGCGGATCAAGGGACTCCCGGCGAGAAGGACCGTGCTGGCCGGTGCCGCCGTGCTGGCGGCGACAGGCACCACCGCAGGCTGTTCCGGAGACGGCGGCGACGACGG
>NZ_JACBXC010000732.1 GCF_013870535.1 Streptomyces phytophilus
CGTCAGCGACCCCGCTGTCGCCAGGATCGTGCGCACCCGCTCCGCGGGTGTCGGGGCGGCCGGGCCGGTGCCCGCGCCGGTGCCGATGCCCGTGTCCGGGCGTACGTCGTCGGGGAAAGCCATGCCCGCTCCCTCAGCCCAGCCTGTCGGCGTTCTCGATGGCGTCCGCCAGCCGCTCCAGCACCGGCGCGAAGCCGCGGTAGCTGTAACGCTCCTCCATCGACCAGGGCGTCGTCTGCCCCGCCTCGACCGCCGGGAGCCGGGTCCAGGTGGGCTTCTTGGCGAGGGCCGCGGGCGTCATGGCCTGCGTGCGGTTGTCGATCATGATCAGGTCGGCGTGGTACTTGTCGGTGTTCTCCCAGCTGAGGAACTCCCAGAAGCCGAACTCGTCGGACTTCTCGCCCTCCACGACGTCCACGCCGAGGTCCCGGAAGTAGTGCAGGTCGGTGTACGAGCCGGGGACGGCGACGTACATGTTGTCCTGGTCGCCGGTCATCGCCAGCACCTTGATGCCGCGTTTCGCCTTCGCGACCGAGCGCAGCCGGTCCTCGGCGTCCTGGAAGCGCTTCTTGTCCGCCTTCACCCGCGCGCCGGTCGTGTCGCCGCCGAGCGCCTTGGCCAGCTCCTCGTACCGCTTGAGGGGATCCAGCAGGCTCGTGTGCGCGCCCTTGATGCCGATCGCGGGGGCGAGCGCGAAGATCTTCTTCCGGCTCTCCTGGGGTACGAACCACAGGTCGGGCGGCGGGAACATGTTGCTGACCAGCAGCTCCGGGCCGAGTGAGGCGTACTTCTCGACGTTGAACTCGCCCCACGCCTCGCCCAGGCTCTCCAGTTCGGCCAGGTCGAGGTCGCCCGCCTGCGGGTTGGGCTTGCCGTCGACGGGCTCGCTCGGGCCGAAGATCGCGGTGCATGTCACGCCGTAGTCGTGGAGCGCGGCGGCGGAGCTGACGAAGGCGACGATCTTCTCCGGGCGGCCGTCGGTCTCCGCCTTCTTGCCGCGGTCGTCGGTGAAGGACCAGCTGCCGCCGGCCGAGCCGCCGTTCGCGGAGTCGCTGCCGCAGGCGGCGAGGAGTGCGGTGAGGCCGAGTGCGCCGCCGGCGGCGAGCAGGCCGCGGCGGGAGAGCGGGGTGGTCGGTGCGGTGGAGGCCAAGGCCGGATTCCCCTCGGTCGATGAAACTTAGGTGAGGCTAACCTAATATGCTCGACCGGGGAACCCGGGCCGCGGCCCCGCGGCACGCCGACACGTGCGCGCGGAGCCGCCGGCCCGTGCGAACCGGAGGTTCTGCTACGGGACCGAAGGGTGCGTCGGGGTCGCGTCCGTGAGAAGCGTCAGGCTCCGATGCGCCCGCCCCCGCTGCGCCAGACGTTGACGACCGCCGGGCGGTTGGGCCTGCCCGGGCCGTCCGGCCACGCCGAGCCCGGGTTCTCGTACGTCGCGCCGTCGACCTCGCCCGGGTGCTGCACCGCGACCAGCACGCGGTCCTCCTGCACCACGGGGCCGCAGGTCTCCGCGCCCGTCGGCATCGTGAGGAACTGCTTGACCTGGCCCTCGTACCGGCCCGTGGTCGCCACGCCGAACAGGCCGTCGTGGTTGCCCAGCGCGTTGCCGTCGGTGGAGATCCACAGGTTGCCGTACGGGTCGAACGTCACGTTGTCCGGGCAGGAGATGGGGCTGACCTTGTCCTTCGGGAAGCCCGCGAAGTACGTCGAGGGGTCCGCCGGGTCGCCGCAGACCAGGAAGAGCCGCCAGTCGAAGCGGGTCGACGCCGGGTCGTTCCGCTTCTCGGTCAGCTCCAGGATGTGGCCGTGCTTGTTGGCGTTGCGCGGGTTGGCCTCGTCGGCCTTGGCGTTGGTGCCGGTGCCGCGGTTGGTGTTGTTCGTCAGCGCGACGTACACCTTCCCGCTGTTCGGGCTCGGCTCCACGTCCTCCGGTCGGTCCATCTTCGTCGCGCCGGCCTTGTCGGCGGCGAGGCGGGTGAAGACGTAGACCTCCTCGGCGGTCATGCCGGGGACGAAGCTGCGGTCGCCGCTGGCCAGCTTGATCCACTCGCCGGCGCCGTCGAACTCGCCGTCCGCCGGCAGCGTGCCGCTGCCGTCGATCTCGCCGGCCGGGCTGTCGCCGGAGAGCTTGGCGACGTACAGCGTGCCCTCGTCGAGCAGCGTCATGTTGTGGGCGCGCGCCCAGCGGCTGTTGCCGCGCATCATGCGCTTGTCGGAGACGAACTTGTACAGGTAGTCGAAGCGCTCGTCGTCACCGGAGTACGCGACCGCGCGCCCGTCGCGCGTCAGCCGGACGTTCGCGCCCTCGTGCTTGAAGCGGCCGAGCGCCGTGTGCTTGACGGGGGTCGAGTCCGGGTCGTACGGGTCGATCTCCACGACCCAGCCGAAGCGGTGCGACTCCTGCGGCTCCTTGACGACGTCGAAGCGGTCGTCGAACTGCTCCCACTTGCGCTGCGAGGCGCCGCCGGCGAAGCCGTAGCGGGCGAGGCGCTGCTTGGCGACGGGATCGGTGACGGCCTCGGCGTTGGCGAAGTACTGGTTGAAGTTCTCCTCGCCGGAGAGCACCGTGCCCCACGGGGTGGTGCCGCCGGCGCAGTTGTTGAGGGTGCCGAGCACCCGCCGGCCGGTGGCGTCCGCGGAGGTCTTCAGCAGGTCGCTGCCCGCGGCCGGGCCGCGCAGCTCGAACTCGGTGGTGGCGGTGATCCGGCGGTTCAGCGGATGCCGCGGTACGGCACGGAGGCTGCCGCCGCCCTTGCCGCCCCTGCGGCCCTCCTCCTCGACGGCCACGACGGACATGCCGTGCGCGGCCCAGCCGATCTCGGCCTGCTCGCGGGTGACGTTCTCCGGGTCGTACCCGGGGAACATGATCTGCTCGTCGGTGTACTCGTGGTTCGCCACCAGCAGCTGCCGGTCGCGCTCGCCGCGCAGCGGCAGCAGGGTGAGGAAGTCGTTGTTGTAGCCGAACTGGCCGGCCTGGGCGGCGGCCGACTGGCGGGCCCCGTCGAAGGCGGGGGCGCCGCGCAGGACGGGGTCGCCCCAGGCGATGACGAC
>NZ_JACBXC010000733.1 GCF_013870535.1 Streptomyces phytophilus
CGCGGATCCAGGTGCCGCCGGGGGCGGTGTGGGCGGCGAGGACGCGGCGGCTGGCGGGGCGGCGTTCGTCGGCGTGCCGGCCGGGACGGCGGATGAGCGCGACGCGTACGCCGCTGCCCTCGGTCCGCTCCTCCAGGGCACGGCCGACCTCGGGGTCGAGGTGGCTCTGGGTCAGCGCCTCTTTCCCCCACGGGCCGGTCTGCTCGACCAGCAGCCAGGTCGCGGCGACGGCCGCGGTCCCGGCGAGCGGTTCGGCCAGCTCTCCGGAGGCGGTCGCGCACGTACTCACGAAGGTGAGCCTAACCGTTCTTCAACGTCCCGTCCCGCGGGGCCCGTCCGTCCCGGTGATGGCTCTGCGTCCCGGGCGCCCCCGGGGGCCCGCGGACCGGCCGCCCCTCGATGCGTACGGTGGCGTCCCGGGCGCAGCGAGGACGCGGCGGAACGGGCCGGTCCGGAACCCGCCGCAAGCAGCTTGCGTTTCTTGCGCTAATCTTGCGTCCATGACTCGACGACTTGCTGAGGTTGCCAAGAAGGTGGGGGTCTCCGAGGCCACCGTCAGCCGTGTGCTGAACGGGAAGCCCGGGGTGTCGGAGGCGACCCGGCAGGCGGTGCTGTCGGCCCTCGACGTACTCGGCTACGAACGGCCCACGCAGCTGCGCGGCGAACGCGCCCGGCTGGTCGGCCTGGTGCTGCCCGAGCTGCAGAACCCGATCTTCCCCGCGCTGGGCGAGGTGGTCGGCGGCGCGCTGGCCCAGCTCGGCCTGACCCCGGTGCTGTGCACCCAGACGAAGAACGGCGTCTCCGAGGCCGCGTACGTCGACCTGCTGCTGCAACAGCAGGTCTCCGGCGTGGTGTTCGCCGGCGGCCAGTACGCGCAGTCCGCCGCGCCGCACGAGCACTACCGCAGGCTGGCCGAGCGGCGCATCCCGGTGGTGCTGATCAACGCCGCCATCGAGGACCTGGGCTTCCCCCGCGTGTCCTGCGACGACGCGGTCGCCGTCGAACAGGCGTGGCGCCACCTGGCGTCCCTCGGCCACCGCCGCATCGGCATGCTGCTGGGCCCCGCCGACCACGTACCGTCGGCCCGCAAGCTCGCCGCCGCGGACGAGTTGGCGCGGCAGACGGGCCTGGAGCTGCCGGAGTCGCGGGTGGCGCGGGCGCAGTACTCGCTGGAGAGCGGGCAGGCGGCCGCGACGCGGATGCTGGAGGACGGCGTCACGGGCTTCGTGTGCGCCAGCGACCCGCTCGCCCTCGGGGTGATCAGGGCGGTGCGGCGGCGCGGCCTGGACGTACCGGGGGACGTGTCGGTGGTCGGGTACGACGACTCGGCGTTCATGAACTGCACGTCCCCGCCGCTGACGACCGTGCGGCAGCCGATCGAGTCGATGGGCCGGGCGGCGGTCGAGCTGCTGTCGGCGCAGATCGGCGGCGCCCCGGTGGCCGCCGACGAGCTGCTGTTCGAGCCGGAGTTGGTGGTGCGCGGCTCCACCGGCCCGGCGCGGTGAAGGATCTTCAATTTCTAGTCTCATTCTTGCAACTTCCGCGCGACATATTGCGGAGACCTGTCGACGGTGGTTGAGTGTGCGCGCCACGGCAGCGTGCAGCCGTGGCTTCCCGCTCCTGCCCAGAGGGGTCACCGAGATGAGACAAACCGGGTTCCGCCGTACCAGCGCCGCCCTCGCCGTCAGCGCCGCCCTGGCGCTCGTCGCCGCCTGCGGCACCTCCAGCTCCGACGAGGGTGGGGACGACGCGGCCGATCCGGCCGACGCCGCCGCCCCGCTGGACCCGGAGACCGAGGTCACCCTGACGATCGACTGCATGCCGCCGGCGGCCGAGAAGGCCGAGCTGAAGGAGTGGAACGAGGACGTAGCGGCCTTCAAGAAGGAGTACCCGAACGTCACGATCAAGGGGAAGCAGACCGACCCCTGTCTGGAGCCCCCGCGGTTCACGGCCATGCTCAAGGCCAAGTCCCAGCCGGACTCCTTCTACACGTACTTCACCGACCTGCAGCAGGTGCTGGACAACGACGGCGCCGCGGACATCACCGCGTACGTCAACGACAAGACGGTCCCGGCGCTCGCGGACATCGACCCGCAGGTCCTCGACGTGCTCAAGCAGGACGGCAAGCTCTACGGGCTGCCGACCAGCAACTACACCATGGGCCTGCTGATCAACCGCAAGCTCTTCGAGGAGGCCGGCCTCGACCCCGACAACCCGCCGACGTCCTGGGACGAGGTGCGTACCGCCGCCAAGGCGATAGCCGGCCTCGGCGACGGCATCAGCGGCTTCGGCGAGTACAGCGCCGGCAACAACGGCGGCTGGCACTTCACCGCGTCGATGTACGGCCTCGGCGGCGACATCGTCTCGGAGGACGGCACCAAGGCCGCGTTCAACGACGAGACCGGCGCCGAGTACGTCGAGAACCTCCACGCGATGCGCTGGGAGGACGACAGCATGGGCAAGACCCAGTTGCTCAAGTGGGGCGACCTGCAGAAGCAGATGGCGTCCGGCAAGCTCGGCATGTTCCTCGCCGCGCCCGACGACATCACGTACATGGTCCAGCAGCTCGGCGGCGACTACGCCGACTACGGCATGGGCCCGATGCCCGGCGGCGAGGCGACCCTCTTCGGCGGCAACGACTACCTGATCAAGAAGGGCAGCTCGCCCGACCAGATCAAGGCCGCCATCGCCTGGCTGAACTTCAAGTTCCTCACCCCCGGCAAGGGCCAGTTCGAGTGGGCGCGTACCAAGGCCGACGGGCTGCCCGTCGGGCTGCCGCAGCCGGACTTCTGGAAGGGCGCGAGCAAGCAGCAGGACGACAAGCTGCGCGCCGAGAACTCCACGATGCCGGTCGAGAACTTCCAGCCGTTCCGCGACAACCCGGTCCCCGGCCGCGCCGAGCCGCCCAAGGCCCAGGAGATCTACAAGGTCCTCGACACGGTGATGTCGGGCGTGCTCACCAACGAGGACGCCGACCCCGCCGGGCTGCTCGACACCGCCGAGGACCAGGTCAACCAGGTCCTCGCGAACCAGTAGCCATGGCGGC
>NZ_JACBXC010000734.1 GCF_013870535.1 Streptomyces phytophilus
TGTGGTGGCTGCTCCCGCTCGGCGGCGACGGCCGCCAGGAGGGGAAGGTGGTCTTCGCCACGGGGGTGCGCTCCGGCGTCTACGCCGAGTACGGCCGCCTGCTGCGCGAAGGGCTCGCCCGGGACGAGCCGGGCCTCGACGTCCGGCTGCACAGCAGCCAGGGCTCCCTCGACAACCTGCGGAAGGTCACCACGGGCCGCGCCGACTTCGCCGTCGCCACCGCCGACTCCGTGGCCACGTACCGCCGCGACCGGCTGCCCGGCTGGCAGGGGCTGCGCGCGGTGGCCCGGCTCTACGACGACTACGTCCAGCTCGTCGTCCTGCGCGACTCGCCCGTACGGCACGCGGCCGACCTGCGCGGGCTGAAGGTCGGCGTCGGCGAGGACGGCTCCGGCGTCCAGCTGATCACCCGCCGGCTGCTGTCCGCGGCGGGACTCGACTTCGACGAGGACGTGACGGCGGTACGCGAGGGCCTCGACTCCATGCCGCAGTTGCTCCGCGACGGGCGGATCGACGCCTTCTTCTGGTCCGGCGGCCTGCCCACGGAGGCCGTCCAGCGGCTGGCGCAGCAGACCGAGATCGAACTCGTACCGCTCGGCGACCTCCTCGGCGCCCTTCACGGCCAGGGCGAGCTGGCCCGCTACTACCGGGCCGCGGTGATGCCGCCCGACGCCTACCCCACGGTCCAGCGCGACACCGCCGTGCCGACGCTCGCGGTGGCGAACCTGCTGGTCACCACTGACCGGGAGGACCCGCGGCTGACGGAGAGCGTGACCGGCACGGTGATACGGGACCGGGACCGGATCGGCCGCGTGGTGCACGCGGCACAGCGGGTCGACCTGCGCACGGCGGTCTTCACCGACCCGCTGGAGCTGCACGACGGCGCGGCGCGCTACTACCGGCAGGAGAAGCCCTGAGGGCGGGGCGGGAGACGCCCTGCGCGATCGGCGTCCGAACGCCACGTGCCCCCGGCGGTCACGGGCGCCGTGCCAGAAAGACGAACTCCCTTCCCGGCCGGTCGGGCGCGTCGCGGACCTCCCGCACCGCGAACCCGTGCGCGGCCAGGTCCTGCTCGACTTCGTCCCGCTCGCGGAAGCGCAGCGTCGAATCCGAGGTCAGCACCTGGCCGTCCGCGGCGAACACGTAGGTCCACCGGAAGGCCACCAGGGGCAGGCTCACCCCGGTCAGCTCGACCCAGCTCTCGACGGGGCCGGCGCCCGGGATCTCCGTCACCCGGCGGGAGTTCTCGCGGGTCCACTCCTCCCAGCCGCGGCGGGCCGGATCCCGGGTCTCGAAGACCAGATGCCCGCCGGGCCGCAGCGCCTCGCGCGCTCCCCGCAGGGTCTGCCGCCACGGCTGCGGATCGGCGATGGCCTGGGCGACGTTCGCCGTCATCGTCGCGAGGTCGGCCTGCAGCGGCGGGAGGTCCGTCGCGTCACCGCAGATCCAGCGGACCCGCCCGCTGCCCGGTTTGGCCCGGGCGACGTCGATGGACGCCCGGGCGGGGTCGACGCCGACGACGTCGATCCCGCGGTCGGCCAGGAGGAGTGCGAACACCCCGGTGCCGCAGCCGATGTCCAGCACCCGGCGGGCGCCGAACTCGTCCGCGATCCGCTGGTACGCGTCGAGATCGCCGCGGTCGGGGTGGAGCAGGTCGTAGATCGCGGCGAGCCGCGGATGCGCGTAGCAGTCGTCAGCCATGCGGTGGAAGGTACGCAGAGCCGGCGCGGCACGGCGACCGGATTCGGGGCCGCGGCCCCGCGCAGGGCCACCGGGACACCGGGAGACGCGCGGGGCGGACGGGTCCGGAGATGCGGGTTGACAGCGAAATCGAACGTAGGTTCACATGGGGGTCCGGCCGGGTTTTCCACAGGCCGGCCTGACGCGAGGCGCGTTGTCAGTGGCAGGCGCTAGCGTCGTCGACGTGAAGCGATCGACTCAGACATCCCGGGTGGAACCCATGGCAGCGACTGACCGCGAGAAGGCGCTCGACGCCGCACTCGCCCAGATTGAACGGCAATTCGGCAAGGGCGCCGTAATGCGCCTCGGCGAGCGGCCGAACGAGCCCGTGGAAGTCATCCCCACCGGGTCGACCGCGCTCGACGTGGCGCTCGGTGTGGGCGGACTGCCGCGCGGCCGCGTGGTGGAGGTGTACGGCCCCGAGTCCTCCGGCAAGACGACCCTGACGCTGCACGCGGTGGCCAACGCGCAGCGGGCCGGCGGCACGGTCGCGTTCGTCGACGCGGAGCACGCCCTCGACCCGGAGTACGCGAAGAAGCTCGGAGTCGACATCGACTCCCTCATCCTCTCCCAGCCCGACAACGGCGAACAGGCGCTGGAGATCGTGGACATGCTCGTCCGCTCCGGTGCGCTCGACCTGATCGTCATCGACTCCGTCGCGGCCCTCGTCCCGCGCGCGGAGATCGAGGGCGAGATGGGCGACTCCCACGTCGGCCTGCAGGCCCGCCTGATGAGCCAGGCCCTGCGGAAGATCACCAGCGCGCTGAACCAGTCGAAGACCACCGCGATCTTCATCAACCAGCTGCGCGAGAAGATCGGCGTGATGTTCGGCTCGCCCGAGACCACCACCGGCGGCAAGGCGCTGAAGTTCTACGCCTCGGTGCGCCTGGACATCCGGCGCATCGAGACGCTCAAGGACGGCACGGACCCCGTCGGCAACCGCACGCGCGTCAAGGTCGTGAAGAACAAGGTCGCGCCGCCCTTCAAGCAGGCCGAGTTCGACATCCTCTACGGGCACGGCATCAGCCGCGAGGGCGGTCTGATCGACATGGGCGTGGAGCACGGCTTCATCCGCAAGTCCGGCGCCTGGTACACGTACGAGGGCGACCAGCTCGGCCAGGGCAAGGAGAACGCGCGGACGTTCCTGAAGGACAACCCCGACCTGGCCGATGAGGTCGAGAGGCGGATCAAGGAGAAGCTGGGCATCGGCCCCAAGCCGGAGAACGCGGAGGGCGAGCCGGGCGCGGACGCGGCGGACAAGCCCGCGGCGGCGGACGACGGCGCCGCCCAGGCGAAGAAGACG
>NZ_JACBXC010000735.1 GCF_013870535.1 Streptomyces phytophilus
TGCCCCGGCCGGGGCAGGCGCGGGCGGGGTCGCGCCGGGGGTGCTGGAGCCCAGGGGGCCGTCCGGGTGACGTGATCGTCGGGCGCCGGCGGCCTCCGCGGCGTACGCGACCTTCCTGATCTGCGGTTCCGCGGGCCCGGGGCGGTTCTGCGGCGGGAGCGGGCGTCGGCGGTCACGGTGGTTCACCGAGCGGGCTGACTGCCTGCCGGGCCTCTGGGTAGTGTGCGGCCATGAGCAGCGGAGCCGGTCGCAAGGGGAACGTGCTGTCGGGCCTGGCCGTGGCGGTCGGGTGCGTGCTGTTCCTCGGCGGCTTCGCCTGGGGAGCCGTGGCGTACGTGCCGTACACCGTGCCGACGTCCTCCATGGCACCCACCGTCGCCTCCGGCGACCGGGTGCTGGCCGAGCGGATCTCGGGTGACGAGGTGCGCCGCGGCGACGTCGTGGTCTTCGAGGACGCGGCGTGGGGCGACCTGCCGACGGTCAAGCGGGTCGTCGCGGTCGGCGGGGACACCGTCCGCTGCTGCGACGGGCAGGGGCGGCTGACGATCGACGGCACGCCGGTGGCGGAGCCGTACGTCACGGAGGGTGAGCGGGCGGCCCAGGAGGGCTTTCCCGCGACCACCGTGCCGGAGGGGATGATCTTCCTCCTCGGCGACCACCGCGGCGACTCCGTCGACTCCCGCAACCACCTGGCCGAATCGGGCGGCGGAGCCATACCCCGCGACGCCGTCGAGGGCCGGGTCGACGCGACGGCGTGGCCGCTCGGCAGCGCGGGCATGCTGGAGCGCCCGGACGGCTTCGCGGCGCTCCCCGGCGGGCTCTCCGGACCCGGGCCGCTGCGGATGCAGCTGCTCGCGGTCGTCTGCGGGGCGGCGCTGATCCTGGGCGGCGCTGCTTACGGGCCGGTTTCCGGCTATGCCCGGGCCCGTCGCGCCCGGGCGACGCACAATGGGGTCACGCACAGGCGGAAGGGGAACGTGCCATGAGCGCCGAGGACCTCGAAAAGTACGAGACCGAGATGGAGCTGAAGCTCTACCGGGAGTACCGCGACGTCGTCGGTCTGTTCAAATACGTGATCGAGACCGAGCGGCGTTTCTACCTCACCAACGACTACGAGATGCAGGTCCACTCGGTCCAGGGTGAGGTGTTCTTCGAGGTGTCCATGGCGGATGCCTGGGTCTGGGACATGTACCGGCCGGCCCGCTTCGTCAAGCAGGTACGGGTCCTCACGTTCAAGGATGTGAACATTGAGGAGCTGAGCAAGTCCGACCTGGAGCTGCCCTCCGACGACCTCGGCTGAGTTCCCCGCCTCCCTCACCCTCATGGGTGAGGGAGTTGTCCACAACCCGTCGGTTATCCACCAAGATCAACAACTTTCTCCGCGGCACGCCACAGTCGGACGCGGAGGTGGTGCCGGATGCCGAAGCAGCGGCAGGCGCTCGGACAGTACGGGGAACGGATCGCGGAGCGGCGGCTCGCCGAGGCGGGCATGACCGTCCTCGCGCGGAACTGGAGATGCGGCGCGGACGGCGAGATCGACATCGTCGCGCTCGACGGCGAAGCCCTCGTCGTCTGCGAGGTCAAGACCAGGCGGGCAGGCGGCTGGGAGCATCCGATGGCCGGCGTCCCGCCGGCCAAGGCCGACCGGCTGCGGCGGCTCGCCGAAGCCTGGGTCCTGCGGCACGGCGGCGCCCCGCCGGGCGGCGTGCGGATCGACGTCGTCGGCGTGGTGCTGCCCGAGCGCGGCGCCCCCGTCGTCGAGCACGTACGGGGGGCCGCCTGATGGCCTTCGCCCGTACGTGCTCGGTCGCCCTCGTCGGCGTGGAGGGCGTCGTCGTCGAGATCCAGGCGGACCTGGAGCCCGGCGTCGCCACGTTCACGCTGGTCGGGCTGCCCGACAAGAGCCTGACGGAAAGCCGCGACCGCGTGCGCGCCGCCGTCGTCAACTCCGGCGTCGACTGGCCGCAGAAGAAGCTCACCGTCGGCCTCAGCCCCGCCGCCGTACCCAAGTCGGGCAGCGGCTTCGACCTCGGCATCGCCTGCGGCGTCCTCGGCGCCGCAGGCCGCATCGCGCCCGACGCGCTCACCGGGCTCGTCATGGTCGGCGAGCTGAGCCTCGACGGCCGCGTCCGGCCCGTACCCGGCGTGCTGCCCGCCGTGCTCGCCGCCGCGGACGCCGGCTGCCGCCAGGTCGTCGTCCCCGAAGCCGCCGCGGGCGAGGCCGCCCTCGTGCCCGACGTCTCCGTCCTCGGCGTCCGCAGCCTGCGCCAGCTCATCGCCATCCTCAACGACGAACCACCCCCCGACGAACCCGCGGACCCCGACACCGCACCGGCCGTCCCGTCGGCCCGCCTCGCCGTCCCCGGAACCGGCTGGTGCACCCGGGCGGCCGCCGGCCCCGGCGCGTACCGGCCGGATCTCGCCGACGTGGCCGGACAGCACCGGGCCCGCTTCGCCCTCGAAGTCGCCGCCGCGGGCGGCCACCACCTCTATCTGAAAGGACCACCGGGAGCAGGAAAGACGATGCTCGCCGAACGGCTGCCCGGGCTGCTGCCGCCCCTGACCGAGACCGAAGCGCTCGAAGTGACCGCCATCCACTCCGTGGCCGGCACCCTCCCCGCGGGCCAGCCCCTCGTCGGCGACGCCCCCTACGCCGCCCCGCACCACTCCGCGACCCTGCCCGCCCTCATCGGCGGCGGCAACGCCCTGCCCAAGCCGGGAGCCGTCTCCCTGGCACACCGAGGGGTGCTTTTTCTGGACGAAGCACCAGAATTCAGCGGGCGGATCCTCGACGCCCTCAGACAGCCGCTGGAATCCGGACACGTCGTCGTGGCCAGATCGGCGGGCGTCGTGCAGTTCCCCGCCCGCTTCCTCATGGTCCTCGCCGCCAACCCGTGCCCCTGCGGCCGCTTCGCCCGCCAGGAAGGCGGCTGCGAATGCGCCCCCATGGCCATCCGGCGCTACCAGGGCCGGCTCACCGGGCCGCTCCTCGACCGCGTCGACCTCCGCGTCGCCGTGGACGCCGTCAGCCGCGCCGAGCT